>DATJHR010000135.1:0-18406 GCA_035493735.1 Acidocella sp. | reverse complement strand
TCCAGTGGATGTTTTGAAACACGATTCGACCTGACCGATCTGCAACGGCGAATGGATCAGGCAGTGCGTTGATCACCGCGCTCAAAACGGAGACCTCGGGGCGTGCCGGCTGTGGCATTGGACACGCGCTCTGGCCTTGCGGATTTAGACAAGAATCCGCTCGCTCCCCACGAGCCTGGGTAACTGGCCTCCGTCGGACGGACACTTGCCACGAACTCCGTTGAGCATCGCCTGCACCAACTTCTTGTCCCGAAAGGCCGGTCCGTAATTGATCTACATCAATTTCATGCGCACCAAAATAGGACATGCTTTCATACCAAGTTGCGGTCAACGCGAAGATTACAACGTTGCCCGTTGAGCATGTCGGAGACATTGACGTTTGGACCCGTCTTACGTGTGGCGCTATCATTCGGATAGGCCGGCGCCAACGCCGTGTCAGAAGCCGCTAGCTGGCGCGGCGGGCTTTGGCCTGCTCTCTGGTGGCAATAGGTTTCCCCAATCGGTCCGCTGCGTCATCTCCTCACGTGTCGCCGGGTTTACAAACCCGTTGTTCTCCGCAATTTCCCATCCTCCGCCCAGGCCTCGATAAATTCGCGCAATGCTGGAAGCGCCCGCTCCGATGGCGGCCGCGAGACTGGTCTCCGCTTGCAGCAGGTTCTGCTCCGTCGTCAGCACGGTCGTAAAGTCCACGAGGCCCTCATGGTACTGATCGAGCGCCAGCTTCAGCGCGCCCCGCGTCGCGCCGACGCTGCGCCGCAGAAAATCCGCTTCCTGACGTGAAAAGACCAAGCTCGCGATCGCATTCTCAACTTCCTCCTGCGCCGTCAGAACCGTGTTTTTGTAGTCAATTAAACGCGCCTGAAGACGCGCGTCCTGCACCCGGACATTGTTCGTAATTCGTCCGTAGTTGAAGACGTTCCAGTGGAAAGAGGGACCGAATGAGAAGGTAACCGCCTTATAGGTAAAGAAGTCGCTGAGGGTCGACGGCGGCGCATCCGTGGCCGCGAGGCCGACCGTGCCGAAAAGCGAGAATGCCGGATAAAGATCGGCCTTGGCGATTCCGATTTGGGCGCTCTGAGCGGCGGCTAACAGCTCTGCCGCACGAACGTCTGGGCGTCGGCGCAGAAGGTCGGCGGGTATGCCCACGACCACGTTATCGGGCGGCGTGGGAATTCCGGATGATTGGTCCAGGATTGGGTCGAGCGTCTGGGGCGCCATGCCCAGCAACACCAGAAGCGCATTCTTTCCTTGTGCCAGTTGGGTTTCGAATCGCGGCAGTTGCGCTTCGGTCGCGGCCAAGACGTCCTGCGCCTGGTATACGTCCAACCGCGTGGTGCTGCCTTCGTTGAATCTCGTTTGCGCAATGGAGAGTGCCCGGCGCTGTATGTTAATATTGGCGCGCGCGATCGCAATTTGCTCCTCAAGCGTCCGGATCCCGAGATAGGTGGTCGCAACGTCGCCAAGCAGACTTACCAAAACATCATCGTAGCTCGCGATTGAGGCGAGATAGGCCGCGGTCGCCGACTCCACACCGCGCCGGAACTTTCCCCAAAAATCCAGTTCCCATTCAAGCTCTGGACCCAATGTCGCCCGCCAGAAATCCTCTGCCGGTGCCGCCGAGGAGTAAATATCCTGGTGGCTGAGCCGATTGTAGCTGAGAGTACCATTTATCGCCTGCACCTGCGGATTGAGGTTACCTGTCGCGATTCCGAGTTCTGCGCGCGCCTCAAGCACACGAGCTCCCGCCGCTTCCAGGGTCAGGTTCTGCTCGTAGGCGAGCGTCTCCAGGTGATTAAGGGCCGGGTCTTCGAACACATGCCACCAATCGCGAAGTTCTGGCGCTTTTTCCGGCAGCTTCTGCCCACCAACGCCAAGATAGGTGGGCGCCAACGGTGCTTTCGGTGTTTTGAAGTTTGGGCCGACGAGCGTGCATCCAGAACAGGATGTGGCAATCGCCGCGGACATGATGAGGAGCTGGCGTCGCGTGACCAAACGGCTTCGCCCTAAGCCATGTGTCGGGAAATGTTCTGCCTTCAAGCCCTGGCTTGGGCCAATCGGCGAAACTCTCATCGTGCGCTCCTCTGTCGGATCCTCCCGGTCATTTTCCTCTGGGCTGCGCGATCCGTTGCGTACAACAGCCCTATTATTGAGCAGCCAGGAACTTTCGGAATCTCAGGAAACTGGCGATAAAAAAGAAGAGGCCAATTGCCAGGACGATGATAAAATCCTTCGAGACCACCGCCAGTCCCGCGCCGCGGAACAGAATCGCCTGGGCAAAGGAGACAAAATGCGTGGAGGGAAAAACCTGGACCGCCGTCTGCATCCAGGGTGGCATGCTTTCAACCGGCGTGTTACTTCCTGAAAGCAGATTCATAGGCAGCACAAGTAATATGAACATAAGGCCAAGCTGCGGCATCGTCCGGGCGATGGTGCCAAGAAAAATGCCCAATGACGTTGCAAAGAAAAGGTAGAGAAGCGTGCCGAAGAGAAATAAGCCGACGGACCCCAGCGCATGAAGACCAATGATCCATCGCAACATTCCGTAGACGCATGCGGCGGTGACCGTTATGATGATCAGTGCATTTGCGAGCACCTTGGAGACCATGATCTCCGTCGGGCCTAAAGGCATGACCAACAGGTGTTCAAGGGTCCCATGCTCACGTTCACGCAGCAGCGCCGCCCCCGAAAGCAAGACCGACAGCATCGTTATGTTGTTTAGCATGCCCATCGTGCCGGTGAACCATGCGCCGATGAGCCCCTGGTTGTAGGCCGCACGAATCTGCACGGCGACGGGAGGCGCTGCTGTTGAGGTGCCCTTCTCGAGGAACCTGCCAACCTCGCCTTGGATGATTGTATTAAGGTAACTGGCACCAAGACCCGCCTGCATCATCGCTGTGGCGTCGACCAGAAGCTGAACCGTCGCGGAACGACGGGCCTGTACATCGGCTTCGAAACCAGGCGGAATGTCGAGGACGAAAGTGAAGCGTGCGCGATCCATCGCGGGATCGATCTCGTCGCGCGTGAGCGCGACGGGATGCTGAAAGAGCGGTGGCATGATCGCATCGACGATACGATGAGCAAGTGCGGAGTGGTCCTCATCGACCACCGCGATGGAGGCATCGGCAAGCTCCTGAGAGATGCCGGTCGCTTGGCTGTAGACCGCAAAAGAAAACGAATAAATTACGAAAATGACCATAAAGGTGTCGCGTCGGAGGCTGATCAGTTCCTTCCAGGTCAGTTGCATGATATTCCGAATACGGGACAACCCTATGCCTCCTGTTTGGGCAGGAGGAGCATTGCAAGAAGCAGAAGCACGGGCCAGATCACGGCCATCCAAAAGATGAACGGCAATACGTCGATCAGTGTCAGTGCTTTCGTGAACGCCCCAACGCTGACTTTCATAAAATACGTGGTCGGAAACACCGTTCCGATCACGTAGCCCGTGCCTTTAAGCGTCGAGACCGGCTGGAGCATTCCGGAAAATTGCGTGGCCGGCAACATCGTCGCGATGGCGGTTCCGAAAACCGCCGCCATCTGAGTCGTTGTAACGCAGGATGAGAGGAGTCCGATTGCCGTCGTCGCGAACACATAGACAATCGCGCCAAGGATAAGCCCTATCAGGCTGCCTTTGAGCGGAACGGCAAAGATCGTGACGGCCATGAGAATCATGACAAGACAATTGACCAACGCAAGGATGACGTAGGGGATTTGCTTTCCGAGAAGGAACTCTATCTTGGAAACAGGCGTTCCGTATAAATTTGTTATGGTGCCCAGCTCCTTTTCCCGTACCACGGACAAAGCCGTTAGAATGGACGGAACAAATACGAGCAGAAGCGCGATGGTTGATGGCACCATCGCATCGACACTGCGGAACGCCTGGTTATAGCGGAACCGGGTTTCCACACTCACCGATGAAGAATGGCCGGGGGTGCCATAGCCGGCAAGTTCCTGCAGGAACTGGTCGTTCAGCCGGGTAATGTAAGACATGATCGTCAGCGCAAAAAATACGTTGGATCCGTCAACGGTGGCGGATACGTCAACGGGCTGCTTCTGCCGGATGTTTCGGCCGAAATCCGGCGGGATCTCCACAGCAAACGTTATGGCGTGTGAACGGAGCGCGCGGTCCAGCTCGGCCTGGCTGTGGAGTGGCGGCTGTTGGACGAAATAGGAAGAACCGGCGTAGCCATCGATGTAAAGTCGGCTCTCCGGTGTTTGATCGAAATCAAGGACGGCAAATCTGACGCGATCAACGTCAAGTGTGATGCCGAACCCGAAGACCAGCATGAGGATCAGTGTGCCCGCGAGCGCGATGGTCAGACGGATCGGGTCGCGGGCGAGTTCCACGGCTTCGCGCCAGCCATAGGCCAAAATGCGCCCGGGGGAAAAGCCGGGATAATGGCGCGATGCGGTGTCTTCGGTCGTCTGGAACGCGGATGACGCGGAGGGAAGAGTCTCTTGCGCCCCGCCTTTCTGCATATACGCAATGAAGGCCTCTTCAAGTGAGCTGGCATTCTGCTCCTGTTGAAGCTTTTCCGGCGTGTCACAGGCGATGACACGGCCCGCATGCATGAATGAAATGCGGTCACATCGCAGGGCCTCGGACATGAAATGCGTGGTGACGAAGATGGTCACGTGCTGCTCTCGGGAGAGCGCGATGAGCTGCTTCCAGAACATATCCCGTGCGACGGGATCGACCCCCGATGTTGGTTCGTCGAGGATCAGGATTTGCGGCTCGTGCAGGACCGCGACCGCGAGCGAGAGCCGTTGCCGAACGCCAAGTGGCAGAGCATCCGGCAACTCGTCCAGGTGGGGCAGCAGCCCGAATTGCCGCGTCACGGTCTCCAGCCGTTCAGCGCCATGCACGCCTCTGATATCAAAGATCTCAGCGTGCAAATGAAGATTTTGCCGCACCGTAAGTTCACGATACAACGAAAAGGCCTGGGACATGTAGCCGATGCGGCGCCGTGTTTCGATGTCTTCCGCTTCGAGCTTTTGGCCGAACAGCAGCGCCTCGCCGGAACTCGGCGGCAGCAGGCCTGTCAGCATTTTCATCGTCGTGCTCTTGCCGCAGCCGTTCGAGCCGAGGAAGCCGAAAATCTCTCCCTGACGAATGGAAAATGAGGCCTTGTCCACAGCCGTGAACGCGCCAAATCGACGCGTCAGCTCATGCGCCTCAATGGCCACAGGTGCGTCGGACGGAATGGCGGCAACCGCGGAGACCAGTTGCCGCAGCTCGGCGGTTCGTTCGGCGGGAAGCAAAGCAATGAACGCTTGTTCCAGCGTGTCGGTGCTGGTGTTCTTCTTGAGTTCGTCAGGTGCGCCGTCCGCGAGGATCCGCCCGCTATCCATCATGACCACGCGGCCAAAGCGATCGGCTTCGTCCATGTCTGATGTTGCAACCACGACCGTAAGCCCTGGGCGGGCGGCCATGATACCGTCCACGAGTTCCCAGAATTGGCGGCGTGAAAGGGGATCGACTCCCGTTGTCGGCTCATCCAGGAGCAGAAGATCGGGGTCGTGGACCAGTGCACAGCACAGGCCGAGCTTCTGTTTCATGCCACCGGACAGTTTCCCCATGTAGCGGCTGGCAAATTGAGCGAGCCCGATGGCGCCGAGCAACTTCATGATCCGGGACTCGCGCTCCGCACGGCCCTGGCCGAACAGGCGGCCGAAGAAGTCGATGTTTTCACGCACGGTCAAAGCCGTATAGAGATTCTTGCCGAGCCCCTGGGGCATGTAGGCGATTCTCGGCATGACATTCCGCCTTTGGCGCTGATCGGTCATATCCGCGCCAAGTGCCGTGAGCTTGCCGCTCTGGATTCGTTTTACACCAGCAATCAAGGCCATGACGGTCGACTTGCCAACGCCATCCGGTCCGATCAGCGCCACCGTCGAACCGGAGGAAACAGTCAGACTCACATCATCGACCGCGACGATGTTCGAATAGACATGTCGGATCGACTGCAGCGCGATCGCGGCGTGAGGTTGGGCTTCGGTCATTCGGCAGTGGCCTGTGCCGTGAGATCGGACTCGAGCCGAGCGGGCCATTTTACGTCAGGATCGGTTTTCACATAGCCGATACCCGTGACTCCGACCTTGACCTTGTCGATGTACTTGAGCACCAGAGGCTCGGGGATACGGAGTTTGATGCGGAACATCATGCGCTCCCGCTCCGTCTGAGTCTCGACCTGCTTCGGCGTGAATTGGGCGCGCGGCGAAACGAAAGAGACAGAGGCCGGAATGGGGCGATTGGGCAACGCGTCGAGCACGATACGGCCAGGTGCGCCCATTGACAGCTTGGCGGCCTGCGTGCTGGGCAAAAAGAACGTCATGTAGACGTCACTGAGGTCGACCATTGTGCCGACTTGTCCACCGGCGGGGAGGGTTTCGCCGATATTGGCGGGGCGAAAGAGAATGCGGCCCAATTTCGGGGCGACCAGCGTTGCGTCAGCAATCGTATGTTGCAGGCGTTCTTGCTCGGATTTCGCGGCGGAAACCGCGGCCTCGGCGGCAGCGGCGGCGGACTTCGCGGCGGCAAGACGCTCGGTGGCCGAGCGTTGTGCGGCGGTCAACTGCTCGACACGTTGGCGGCTGATAGCGTCTTTCGCAACGAGAATTTTACCGCGCGCAAGTTCGCTATTTGCAAGATCCAGCTCCGCTTGGCGGACCTGGATGGTCGAGTGGGCTGCATCCACATCCTTTTGGCGTTGTTGCGCCAATGCCGCAGCCGCGCGCTCAGACGCGGCAAGCTCGCTTGTGTCCATGCGCGCGAGAACTTGCCCTTTTTGCACCAGCTCGCCTTCCTTGAAATCGATCTCCGCAATCCGGCCGGCGTATTTCGTGGCGATTGCAATCTCGTCGCCTTCAACCCGGCCATTGCCGAACGCAATGCCCGGGGGAAGCTTGGCTTGTTGCGCGGTGTAATAATAGTAGCCGCCGCCGGCGATCACCGCGAGGCCGATGAGTCCGAGAATGACAATGCGTCGCCTGGTCATCAGGAATGTCCGTTCATGGAACGCCTCTCCTTGATATCATCTTAAGCGGCCCGCCAATGGCGCGAACATCCGGGAAAACCCTGAGATCCGGCAGAGAGAATGCGGGGGTGCGCTCGAAGATCGGCTTAGGCGCCGGGAGCCTCTAAGGTCAATTTACGGTTGCCCTCAGGTGTCTGCCGGATGGTCAATCCAAACCGAGGAAAATAATGTACACGTCTCGATGTTTGATGTCCTCTGAATGCTGAAGCGGGAGGCGGAGCCGTTCCTGACCCGCCGGGCATTCACGAACACCAGGGGAACCAGGGTTACCAGGGAAACCAAAGAATGACGCTTGCGGACCGTCCAATTCGCGTGCGCACAACGCCATCGGCACCGCCGACATACAACCCGGCGGACAAGATGGCGTGGGTCGAGTCCGCATGGAGCCTGGCGATGTTTCCCGCCACCGTCGCCGCGCAGGCGATGTCCTACAGCTTGGAGTCTTGGCAACGTTCGGTTTTGTTCTGGGATATTCTGCGGCGGCGCGGCAACACTTATTTCGAGCACAATGTCAGGCGCGCACCCCACGTGTTGCACTACCCGTTCGAACTCGTGATGAATGGTCTGGAGCTCGAGCGCCCGGTGAACTATGCGCTGCTCCGCATGTTTTCGCCGGATGGGGGGCCAAGCAATCCCCATATGCGCCCCTTCATCGTCTTTGATCCGCGCGCGGGACACGGACCGGGCATCGGCGGGATGAAGCCGGACAGTGAAATTGGCGTGGCGCTCGCCGCCGGTCATCCTTGCTATTTCGTGGGATTCCTGCCGGAACCGGTTCGAGGCCAAACCGTCGAGGATGTGTGCCGTGCCGAGGCCGCGTTCGTGCGCAAGGTGGCGGCACTGCATCCGGCGGCCGAGGGCAAACCATTTCTGATTGGCAACTGCCAGGCCGGTTGGCAGATTGCCATGATGGCCGCCATGAACCCCGAGCTTGTCGGGCCGGTGATGCTCGCGGGCTCGCCGCTGTCTTATTGGGCCGGCGTTCATGGGAAGAACCCTTTGCGTTACCTGGGAGGGCTGCTCGGCGGAACATGGAGCACGTCACTTGCCGGAGATCTGGGGAATGGCCTTTTTGACGGCGCCGATCTGATCAGGAACTTCGAGGCGCTCGATCCGGCAAACACATACTGGCAAAAGCCCTACAATGTGTATTCGAAAGTGGATACGGAAGCACCGCGCTTTTTGGAGTTTGAAACCTGGTGGGGGAGTCCGGTTTTTCTGACGGCCGATGAGATGCAGCGCATCGCGGATGAGTTATTCGTCGGCAACCGGCTCTCTGGCGGTGGCATCCGAACCAGGGAAGGCCATGCGGTCGATTTGCGCAACATTAAATCACCCATCATCGTCTTTTGTTCATTTGGCGATAATATCACGCCCCCTCAGCAGGCGCTTGGCTGGATCCTGGATCTTTACGACCAAGATGATGAAATTGCGGCCGCAGGGCAGACCATCGTCTATGCGCTGCATCAGACCATCGGCCATCTCGGGATCTTTGTGTCGGCGAAAGTCGCCACGAAAGAACACCAGGAACTGCAGCGGGCAACCGATCTCATCGACATATTGCCGCCCGGTCTCTACGAGGTCGTATTTGAAGAAAAAACCGACGCCACGGCCAGCCAGGAGCTGGTGTCCGGGAATTATGTCGTCCGCTTTGAGCCGCGGAGCCTCGCGGACATCCGGGCGCTGGGGATGAACAGCGCGGAAGATGATCTTCGTTTTGCCACGGTCGCGCGGGTCTCCGAGGTAACGCAGGGTTTGTATAGAACCTATGTCAGCCCCTTTGTGAGGTCATTCACCAGCGAGCATACGGCCGAATGGCTACGGCGGCTGCACCCTTATCGGATGCGCTATGAGATGGTTTCAGACCGCAATCCACTGCTCTGGCCGCTCGGCCCGATGGCTGAGCATGTCGCCGCAAACAGGCTTCGCATCGGCAAAAACGTCTTCGCGCAGTGCGAGCGCGCGGTCTCGGAACGGATCGTGAAATCTCTGGACCTCTACCGCGACATGCGGGATTTCTTCGTCGAAAGCTGGTTCATGGCGGTCTATGGCGCGGCGCCGTTGCAAGCTTTGGTCGGGTTACGGGCAGATGCGGCGGAGCCGCGCCGTCGCGTGGCACGCGATCCCGCGCAATACGAGCGTCTCGCCAAGGCTGAGCTGGAGGCGCATTTCGACAGTGGGGGGCTGCGCGAGGCCGGCGTGCGCGCGCTCGTCTATATTGGCTTGGGCCGCGAGGTTCCGTCGTTTGACGAACGTGGCTTCGCGATCTTGCGGCAAGTCCGGGCAAACACACCAGAGCAGGAGCGGGTTCCGTTAGCGGAATTCAAACAGACGGTGCGGGAGCAATATGCTCTGATTCACCTGGACGAAAATCGTGCCATGGCTGCGCTTCCGAAGTTGCTGCCGCACGATGTTGAGGCGCGCCGGGCTGCCTTCGACGTGATTCGCCGTATCACTGTTGCGCGCGGTGCACCAAGCGGTGAGGCCAAGCGGCGTTTGGAACGGGTGGCGGAATTGTTCGATCTTCCGGAGTCTGCGCGCACCGCGCCAATCGGTCCGGCGCGAGCGCCAAGACGTCCGGAATCCGCAGCGGAATAATACCTGCGTTAGAGGTTCATGGTTTTATTGAGGTTGTTGTGATGAGGACGATGAGCACCGCAACCAATTGCACGTTTGAAGAAATTGCCGTCGGGGACTCGGCGAGTTTGACGCGCACGATCAAACGTGAGGATATTGCGCAGTTTGCTTTGCTGTTCGGTGAGTTCAACCCGACCTATGTTGGTTTGGCCGGCACACTGACAATTCGGAACATGCTTGGGGGCGCGCTCGTCTCCGCCATATTGGGGACCCGATTTCCCGGCCCCGGCACCGTCTATGTCGGGCAGTCACTGCAGTTCCTCCGGCAGATTGCGGCTGGCGACGCGCTCACGACAACGGTGACGGTACGCGAAAAACATGCAGAGACGGGCGCGGTCATCTTGGACTGCGTTTGTGTCGACAGCACGGAGTCGACTGTGATGACCGGCGTGGCGGAGGTGATCGCGCCAACTGAAAAGCGTCTTTTACGTCCAGAGGAATTGAACGCGTTGCGCGCACCTCGGCGCGAGAGATATGAGCAGCTGATGGCCCGCTGCCAAGGCCTTGAGCCCGCGGCAACCGCTGTCGCATATCCCTGCAGTGAGGCAGCGCTCGCGGCGGTGGTTGAGGCCGCGGGTGCTGGCCTGATCCGGCCGATATTGGTGGGGCCAAAGGCAAAGATCACAGCTCTGGCACGTCACTTGGAGGTCGATCTCGCGAAATTTGAGCTGGTCGATGCGCCGCATAGTCAGGCGGCGGCAGAAACAGCGGTGGCGTTGGCCAAATCGGGTCAGGCCAAACTTCTCATGAAGGGGAGTCTGCATACCGACGAACTCCTGGCGGAAATTGTCAGGAAAGGGAGCGGCCTCAGGACAGAACGCAGGATTAGCCATTGCTTCATCATGGATGTCCCGCATTATGAAAAGCCGCTGATCATTACGGATGCGGCCATCAATATCTATCCCGCGCTGGAAGACAAGATCGACATCATCCGCAATGCGGTCGATCTGGCTCATGCCTTTGGCCTCAAGAAGCCGCGCGTTGCGGTGCTCTCAGCTGTGGAGACGGTCAATCCTAAAATCGCTTCGACGTTAGATGCCGCGGCCTTGAGTAAAATGGCCGATCGCGGCCAGATCGCCGATGCCATCATCGATGGCCCCTTGGCATTGGACAACGCGATGAGCGAGGAGGCCGCCGATATCAAGGGGCTTTCCTCGCCGGTTGCGGGGCGGGCGGATATTCTTGTCGTTCCGGACCTGGAAGCGGGGAATATCATCTACAAATATATGAGCGTCGTGGCCGGCGCCGATGGTGCCGGTGTCGTTATCGGCGCTAAAGCACCCGTCATTCTGACAAGCCGGGCCGATTCGATCCGCACACGGCTTGCCTCGTCGGCGGTGGCGATGCTTTACGCGCGCGCCAGACAGGCCGCTGCGCTGGCGGAGGGCTGAAATGGTCAACCTGCTCCTCGTCCTCAACGCCGGATCATCGAGCATCAAATTTGGTGTGTTCGCTGAGGCCGGTGGTGCGGCGGGCGACATGGTCCTGAGGGGGAGGGTAGAAGGGCTCGGCGCACGTCCCCGGCTCGTGGCGACGAATGCGGCGGGCGGGTTGCTGGTCGACCAAGCCTATGCCGCCGGGCAGGTGAAGGACCATGATCAGGCCATCGGCGTGCTCGCGGCATGGCTGCCAACTGCGGCTGGCCAAGGCGTTCTGGTGGCGGCCGGGCATCGCGTGGCCCATGGCGGCATGCGCTTTGGCGATCCGGTTCTGATTGACGACGAGGTCTTAAGTGAGCTCGACCGCCTGGCGCCGCTTGCCCCGCTGCATCAGCCAGCCAATGTCGCCGGTATTCGTGCGCTCCGCGCGCGAAAGCCTGAGCTGCCGCAAGTGGCTTGTTTCGACACGGCCTTTCATCGCCGCCACGGCGAGATTGCCGACCGTTTTGCGCTGCCGGAGGGGCTCTATCGCGAAGGTGTCCGGCGGTACGGCTTCCATGGCTTGTCCTATGACTATATCGCCCGCAGGTTACCGGCGGTCGCACCAGAGATTTCGGCGCGCAGAATCGTCGTGGCCCATCTGGGAAATGGGGCCAGCTTATGTGGCATGATCGGCGGGCGCAGCGTGGACACGACGATGTCCTTCAGCTCGTTAGATGGCTTGCCAATGGGCACGCGATGCGGCCCGCTTGATCCGGGTGTTCTGATCTACCTGCTGCGGGAAAAAGGGATGTCGGTCGAGGCGGTAGAGACGCTGCTTTACACGGAATGTGGCTTGCTCGGCTTGTCCGGTGTCAGCAGCGACATGCGTGATTTGGAGGCGAGCGATGCGCCGTCTGCGAAATTGGCGCTGGACTACTACATCTACCATATCTGCCGTCAGATCGCTTCCCTTGCGGGCGCCATGGCCGGCATTGACGCCATCGTCTTCACGGCGGGCATCGGAGAAAAGTCAAAGAAAATCCGCAAGGAAGTCTGTGGCAGGCTGGCGTGGCTTGGCGTCGATCTGGATGATGCCGCCAATGAAGCCGGCGGCCCGCGGATCACCAGCGCGGCGTCGGGCGTGTCGGTATGGGTTATCCCGACCGATGAGGAATGCGCGATCGCCAGCTACACGGTGGATTTGCTTCGCGCCGCCCGCGCGGGCGGCGCGAAGTGATTGTGATCAGCGAGGCAAACCCATGGTGATGAGCAGCGAACCGGCTTCGGGTGTCGGCATCCTGACCGGAAAGAAGGGATTGGTCACGGGCGTCGCGAACGATCAATCGATTGCCTATGGCTGCGCCAGCGCCTTTCGTCGGCTGGGCGCGGAGATCGCGATGACTTATCTCAACGAGAAGGCGCGGCCGCATGTGGAGCCCTTGGCGCAGGCGCTGGACGCGGCGCTCCTGCTGCCGCTGGATGTCCAGCTTGAGGGCTCCTTGGAGAGCGTGTTCACCGCGATCGCCGAGAAATGGGGGCGCCTGGATTTCCTGCTGCATTCGATCGCCTTCGCGCCGAAAGATGATCTTCATAACCCGCTGGTGGCCTGTTCCCGAAAAGGTTTCCTGCAGGCCATGGACATCTCCTGTCATTCGTTCATTCGGATGGCGTATTTGGCAAAGCCGTTGATGGCGGAAGGCGGGGCGCTCTTTACGATGAGCTTCTATGGCGCGCATCGCGTGGTGGAGCACTACAACCTGATGGGCCCGGTGAAGGCGGCGCTGGAGGCGTCCGCAAAATACCTCGCTTCTGAACTGGCCCTCAGCCGAATCCGGGTTTACGTGATCTCTCCAGGACCTTTGCAGACACGTGCGGCCTCGGGAATCAAAGCCTTTGACGAAATGCTGGCTGACGCCGCGGCACGGGCGCCGGCCCACGAGCTTGTGACGATTGATGATGTCGGCATTGCGACCGCGGTGCTCGCAGGCGACGGCGCAAAGCTGATTACGGGTCAAACCATTTACGTCGATGGGGGGCTCCATATCATGGGATGACGGAAGAGCATGAACTTGGGCCGTGCTGGTTTCGCTGCCGCCGGCCCAGAGTAAAAGAAGTTTTTGCGCCGCTTTTTTCAAAAAGCGGCCGCTTTCTTTGTCCGACACGTCGGCCTGTAGCACGATGGTGGAGGGAAAGGCGATGCTGAACCGACCCGTTGCTTGGGCTTTGCTGGTCATGCTCGGGCCTTGCCTGGCACCGGTGGCGGCCTGGGCGCAGCCCCCGGCACACACCGCGACGCCAACGCAAGCAACCCGTTTCGCGACGCCGGGCGAGGCCGCTGCCGCCTTGGTCGCTGCCGCGCGCGCCGATAACGTGGCCGCGATGCATGATGTGCTCGGACCCAATAGCGTCGCGCTGTTGTATTCCGGTGATCCGGTCGCCGATAACCAGGCCCGGGAGAGATTCGTCGCCGCCTATGACGCCAAGCATGCACTCGCGCCCGATGCGCTCGGCCGGATGGTATTGACGGTCGGCGACAATGACTGGCCGTTGCCGATCCCGATCGTGAAGGACAATGGGCAGTGGCATTTCGATAGCATGCAGGGCGTTCAGGACCTGATCGACCGGCGTATCGGGCGCAATGAAATCGCCGCGATCCGGACGGCGCTGGCCTATGTCGACGCGCAAAAACTGTATTTCGAGATGATGCGCGGGGAGGGTGCTGGGGCCTATGCGCAGCGGCTCGTCAGCCGACCGGGGCGGCGCGACGGGCTTTATTGGCCCGCCGCCGCGGGCCAGCTGGAGAGCCCGCTGGAGCCGCTCGTCGCGCAGGCGGTCGAAGAGGGCTATCCCGGTGCGGACAGAAACGGCAAGCCGCAGCCCTATCAGGGCTACTATTTTCGCATCCTGACCGGGCAGGGCGACAGCGCGCCGGGCGGTGCGTTGGACTACGTGGTCGATGGCCGCATGACCAAGGGATTCGCATTGATCGCCTGGCCCGCGATTTATGGCGCCTCCGGCATCATGACCTTCCAGGTCAATCAGGATGACGTGGTGTTCCAGAAGGATCTCGGGCGGACCACGGAAGCGCGCGTGCGGGCGATAAAATTGTTCGACCCCGACCTGAGCTGGACGCGCGTCGACGTCGGCCCCTAACCCGATGCCCGCCGCACCATGCCGTGTCGTGGCTTGGAAAGAGGATCATCAATGATGGGCAAGACGGCGCGTTTCGGGCCTGGGGTCAAGTTTGCGCGGCACATCCTCGCCGCCATTCTGTCGCTCCTGCTGGTGATGCCGCCCGAAGGCACCTGGGGCGCAGAGCCCGCGCCGGGTCCGGCGCCAAGTGCGGCCGGGACCGGGGCGGCACCAAGCGCAACGAAATTCAGTCCCGAGCAGCTCGATGCCATGCTGGCGCCGATCGCGCTCTATCCGGACGATCTGCTCGTGCAGACGCTGATGGCGGCGACCTATCCCCTGCAGATCGTCGAAGCCACGCGCTGGCTGGAGCGCGATAACAACAAGACGCTGAAAGGCGATGCGCTGGCGCAGGCGCTCGCGCCGCTGCCGTGGGACCCGAGCGTGAAGTCGCTGGTGCCCTTCCCGCAAGTGCTGGAGCAACTCAACCAGAACCTCGATTGGACGCAGCAGATCGGCTACGCCATGGCCACGCAGCAGGAGGATGTGCTTGACTCCGTGCAGCGTTTGCGGCGGCAGGCGCAGCAGGCTGGCCACCTGAAGACAACCGAGCAGCAGGTGGTTTCAACCCAGACGACGGTTGACGACCAGGGGCAGCCGACGCCCGACCCGACCATCGTGATCCAGCCGGCCGACCCGCAGGTCGTCTACGTGCCGAGCTACAACCCGTCGGTCGTCTATGGCAGCTGGCCTTATCCCGCGTATCCGCCCGTCTATTACCCGCCGCCTGCCTCTTATTACCCCGGCGCCGCGCTGGCGAGCGGGATGGCCTTCGCGGCCGGCGTTGCCGTCGTCGGTTCGCTCTGGGGCTGGGCAGGTGCCAGCTGGGGCTACGGCGGTTGCTGCGGTGGGGGCAGCATCAACGTCAACACCACGCGCTACAACAACATTACCAGGAACAACGCCAACCGCGCCAATTTCAGCGGAACCAGCTGGCGTGCCTCGCCGGGCGTTGGCAGCGGCCGTGCGGCGCGCCCACCCGGCGGGCCGGTGAAGGCGCCGGCGAGGTTACAAGGCCTGCCAGCCAACGCGGTGGGGCGACCGAGCGTCTCGGTGCCGGGCGGCGCGGTGAACCGGCCCAATATCGGCACGGCCAACCGGCCGAACGCGGGCAATATCGGCGGCGCCAGGACAGGACAAAACCGGGCGGCCGCGGGGACGGGCGGGGCGGGAATCGGCACCGCAAACCGGGGAAACGCGGGCGCCAGCCGGGCTTCCCAACGCCCGGCGCAGCGGCCCGCGCGGCAGCCGGCACCGCGTGCCAGTAGCAACCGCGGTGGTGCATTCGGCGGTATGAATGACGGCGCCCGCGCCAGGCAGTTTCAGCAACGCGGTTCGCAAAGCCGCGCCCTACAGAGCCGCGGCGCCAGGGGCGGAGGCAGAGGAGGGGGCAGAGGAGGGGGCAGGCGGCGCTGATACGATGTTGGGCCTTTCGCGCCCCGGACCCGTTACAGGAGGGCGGTTTGAGGTCCCGGATGGGCCGGAAGGGGACGGTCTTCTTTCGTGACCAGAATGGACAAAGCGCGCAGCCGCCAACACGTCCGAGAACGCAGCGGCGATCATCACGCCTGCGGTTCAAACCTGCTGATCATCGCCAAATCAGGGGCGGGCAACATGCCAAGCCGCTTGTATACCGTCGCCTGTGGTGTCACCAGGTTTCGTGTCCTTGGACCATGTGTAAAGTGGCTTACCTTTATAAGCCCACTGCCTTGAGCCATCGCTACGTGTGATGATGCTCCAGTTTCTTGAAGCGACGGCATTCGTCGACGCCAGGAGTGGCGGCCAGTTTTGTGCGCACGTGCCGTTGCAGAAGGACTTACCATCTCGGTCGTCAGCGTAGGTGTAAAGGGTCATGCCTTTTATATTGACCAACGTTTTCCCCTTATCGGTCATGGCCACTTGGGCCGGGAAGGACCTGCGGCCCATAACACTGTTCGGGTTCGGGGTGGTCCCGCCCATGTTGTTGCCCGTGCTCTGGGCCAAGGCGTTAGCTGACAGGCAAGCGCCCAATAGAACTGCCATCATGGTCATTTTCTTTAACATATCAATTCTCCTACAAGATGCCTTCCACAGGCCGTCTCATACGGTCAGAACTTCTTTTTTGCTGGCATTTTGTCCTGCTCCCCGCGAGCCTTGCGATGCCGATGCGAAGACCTTCGCGGTGCCGGTTGTGGAAGCAATTCCATCATGGACCCTCGTACCTTCGATTAACGACAATCAGGATCATGGTCGTGTCCCCAAACTCGACATCGTCGAACACAGACACGGACATGGCATTTACAATGTCAGGATCGGCCGAACTCGCCTTGTCACTTTATCACCAACACGCCCGAATGGCCAAAGTAAACAATTTGATTGTATCGTTTTCCATGTATCGAGATCAGGTGGGCTCCTTCAAGATCTTTCTTGGGATTCCGACAGGTTCCATGAATCTTTCTTTTTCGTGATTATGATTCTTTCAAAAGAGAATCGCCGGATCTTTTAGGAAAAAGTCACGGTTACGTTGCTAAATCCATGAATTTCAAAAGCGGCGAGAAACATGCCGGCTACAACCGAGCCATCCTGCGAAGCTGCAGAAGCCAGAGGCCGCGCCACAGATATTCGTTTCTCATGTGTTGCAAAAACGTCAACAAGCTTCGGGAACTTGCGTCGGTTCGTTTCGTATGGAAAAGCCTTGATTTGAGGCCATGGTGTGGTCTATGAAATCATATTCCCTCCCGCATCCAAACCGTAGGATGCCGTCGCAGGAGTGGTCGAAACGACTGAAAATCGGATGCGATCGGCTGCAAGCCAGTTTGAGACATTGAATCCAGCGTCGGGATGGCGGTTTAACCGCCGAATCGGCTTGTTGCATCAGCCGGATGACTCCGAGCGATGTCACGGAAGGTCGGGGGCGGCGGTGCGTTCGTAGGCGTAAGCCAGAGATCCTGAGGTTCCACTGCCTCTAACGGGAACGGCGATGCTTTCATCAAATCGAATGCGCCAGCTTTTGCAACCGGCCCTGCTCATTGCATCCGTTGTCGGTGCATTTGCGGTGCCGCTCACTGCCGCCCGGTCTCAACTCCCCGCCCTCATGGAGCCTGCGACCCATGAGTATCACGTCGGAAAGGTGATTTTTCTCGAGCTGGTGACGCCGGATTTGGCCGCCGCCGAGCGGTTCTATGGGGGCGTATTCGGCTGGACCTTCCGCGACATCACTGTCGGCAGGACAGCCTATGCAGAGGCCACGCTCGGCAATGAGCCCGTTGCGGAAATGTTGCAGAAGACTCTGCCGGCCGGTGAGCATCTTCAGCCGGCGTGGCTCACCTATTTTGCCGTACGAGATGTCGATGCGGCCACACGGATGGCGGTCCAACACGGCGCGCGGGTTTTGTTTCAACCTCACAACTTCCCTGATCGTGGTCGGGAAGCGGTGCTGGCGGATCCGCGGGGGGCCATCTTTGCCGTGCTGGCCTCGCGTAGCGGCAATCCACCCGACCTGTTGGTGACTCCAGGGGCATGGATCTGGAGCTCGCTGATCGCCCGCGATCCCGCAGCCGAGACAGCATTCTATCAAGCGCTTTTTAACTACGAGGTATTCGAAGTTCCCGGCGAACCCGGCGGCCAGCATTTCATCCTGGCCTCCGAGGGCTATGCACGCGCGAGCGTGAACGCACCCCCGGCAAGCCGGCCCGACATCTATCCGCACTGGCTCAATTACGTGCGCGTCGATGATGCCACCGGAACAGCGGCGAAGGTCGTAGCACTTGGTGGCCGCGTCCTGGTCGAACCGCGCTTGAGCGGAGGCGGCGGCAAGATCGCGCTGGTTGCCGATCCGCTGGGGGCACCGTTCGGGTTGCTCGAATGGCCGACCGCTGGAAACGCGGAGGGCGATTGATGAAGGCCCTCTTCCTTCCCAGGCATATCATCATCAGCGGCATCGGGCTGTTCGTATTGCTGGCCTCCGGCTGCGCCGCACCGGGTGGCGGATCTTTTCAGCGTACCAGTATCGGCGTCGGCTACTACCAACCATCCGGCTTTTACTATGGCGGTTGGGGACCCGGCTACCGCGTCGGACCTCCATGGCCCGGCCAGTTTCGGCGCAGTCGTACGTTCGTCGGTGGTCGGCCCACCCGGCTCGTGCGCCCAATACCATCGATCCCGTCGCGTAGGCTTCGCGGCCGTCCATCCTGGCGATTTCGT
>DATJHR010000134.1:0-4181 GCA_035493735.1 Acidocella sp. | reverse complement strand
GCCTCGTCGCATCATGCCACGGCATCACGGGCTGATTACGCACTGGCCTTCATTGTCGTCGGCGGTATCTCGCTGCTGGCGGTGCCGTTCTGCGCCCGGCTTCAGCCCAATGCAGGTGAGGAACTCAGCGGCCATCACGTTACGCCGGTCACGGCTGTGGAGAAGAAAGAGGCCGCTTTTTGAAAAAAGCGGCGCAAAAACTTCTTTGAAACTGGGCCCGCGCCAGTGAAACCAGCACGGCCCAAACTAACAAAGTGCTACTTTTTGTTCACAAAAAGTAGCCCTTTCTTTCCTTAAACAATCCCCCGCCGGGTTATGAAGTCGCCAAATCCTTCGCCGCTCTGCCGGGTCTGGGCGTAGTCGGCGAAGAGCGGCGCCAGCGTGGCGAGGATGGTTTCCTCGTCAGCGTCTTCCTTATAGAGGCGGTTCAGCCGCGAGCCGTCAGCGTTGCCGCCGAGATGCAGGTTGTAGCGGCCGGGATTGCGGCCGACGAAGCCGATCTCAGCGATGTAGGGCCGGGCGCAGCCGTTCGGGCAGCCGGTCATGCGCACCGTGATCGGCTGCTGGTCAAGGCCGTGTTCCGCCAACAGCGCGTCGAGCTTGGTGATCAGGCTCGGCAGGTAACGCTCCGCGTCGGTCAATGCCAAGCCGCAGGTTGGCAAGGCCACGCAGGCGATCGCCGCTTCGCGCAGCACCGAGCCGCGTAGCCGGACGCCGTAAGCGGCGAAGATTTTCTCGATCTCGGCGCGCGCCGCGTCATCGGCCTTGGCGATGATGATGTTCTGGTTCGGTGTGAGGATGAACGCCACATCGAGCGTCTCGGCGATCCGCGTCAGCGCCGATTTCAGCTTCCATTCGCCGATATTGGCGACGCGCCCGTTCTCCACGAACAGCGTCAGATGGTGCAGCCCGTCTTCGCTGGTGTGCCAGCCCATGCGGTCGCCATTGCCGGCGAATTTGTACGGCCGCGCGGGCTCGAGCTTCACGGCCAGGCGGGCATTGATCTCGCCCACGATGAAATCCAGGCCGCGATCCACGACCGTGTATTTCAGCCGTGCGCGGCGGCGGTTCGAGCGGTTGCCGTAATCGCGCTGTGTCGTCACCACCGCTTCTGCCACGGCAACGGCGTTGTCCACCGTGCAGAAGCCGATCACCTCGCCGACGCGCGGGAAGGTTTCCGCATCGCCATGGGTGGCGCCCATGCCGCCGCCGATCAGCACGTTATAGCCGACCACGTCTCCGTTCTCGACGATGGCGATGTAGGAAAGGTCATGGGCGAACACATCCACGTCGTTCTGGGGCGGCACCGCCACGGCGATCTTGAATTTGCGCGGCAGATAGGTGGCGCCGTAGATCGGCTCGGCTTCCGGCTCTTTCGTCACCTTCTCGTCATTGATAAAAATCTCGCGCCAGGCGCCGCTGCGCGGCAGCAGATGGGCAGAGATGGCGCGCGCAGTCTGCTCCGCTTGTGCATAGGCGCGGCCGGCGAATTCGTTCGGCGTGCACATCACGTTGCGGTTCACGTCGCCGCAGGCGGCGATGGTGTCGAGCAGCACGCTGTCGATCTGCCGCAGCGCCGGGCGCAGGTTGGTCTTGATCACGCCGTGGAACTGGATGGACTGGCGCGTGGTGATGCGGAGCGTCTGGTTGCCGCGTTGATCGGCCAGCCGGTCCATCGCCAGATATTGTTCGCGGCTCAACACGCCGCCAGGCACGCGCAACCGGGCCATGAAGCTGTAGGCCTTGTCGAGCTTGCGTTTGGCGCGCTCCGGGCGCAGGTCGCGGTCATCCTGCAGATAGATGCCGTGAAATTTGATGAGCTGCTGGTCGTCTTCGGACAATGCCCCGCTCTCGACGACGCCCAGCCCGTCGGAGAGGGTACCGCGCAGGAACTGGCTGTTGGTCTTGATCGTTTCGTTGTGCGAGAGCTTGGGCGTATCGGTGCTTTTGTCAGTCATTGGTCTCTTCCCGAAAGGAGGGCGTCAGGCCACGGAGGCCGCCGCCAGGCGCGGCAGGTGGATGCCGCATTCCGTCTTGTCCAACCCGGCCCAGCGGCCTGAGCGTTTGTCGTCGCCGTCGCGCGGCAGCGCGGTACAGGTCGCACAGCCAATCGAGGTGTAGCCCTGCGCCTGCAGCTTGTGGCGTGGCAGCTCATGAAGCTGGAAATAGGCCTCGATCATCGCATCATCCCAATGCGCCAGCGGGTTCACGGTAACGCGTCCGTCCGGCCCCGTCTCGACCAGTTGAAGCGCGCTCCGAGCACCGCCCTGGGAGCGCTTGCGCCCGGTGATCCAGGCCTCGAATCCTTCGAGCGCCGCGTCGAGTGGGTTGGTCTTGCGGATCGCGCAGCACAGATCCGCGTCTTTTTCCCAGAGGCGTCCGTCCGGGTCCCAGGCGGCCAGCTGCGCGCCGCTTGGCCGTATGCTGCGCACGTCGGTCAGGCCGAGATAGCCGACCAGCTTGTCACGATAGGCCAGGGTCTCGGGGAACAGCTTTCCGGTGTCGAGAAAGATCACCGGGAGCGACCTGTCGATTTCCGAGACCATATGGAGCAGAATGGCGGACTCGGTGCCGAAGGATGACACCAGCGCGATCTTGCCCCTGAACTGCTCATCGATCGCCCACGCCAGAACGCTTTCGGCTGAGGCGGATTCCACCATATCCAGCATCAGTACACATCCTTCTTGTAGCGTCCGGCGCTGATCAGCGTATCGAGGGCGGCCTGGCCCATGCTCTCATCGCGTCCGTCGGCCAGGATGCGGGCCAGCGTGGCGTCGACGTCGCGCGCCATGTGCTTGGCGTCGCCGCACAGATAAATGGTCGCCCCCTGATCGAGCTGCTGGCGCAGCCTCTGGCGCTGCTCCCACAGCACGTGCTGCACGTAGCGTTTCTCCGGCTGGTCGCGCGAGGAGGCGAGGTCGAGCCGCCCGAGAACACCGGACTTGATCCAGTCCTGGATCTCGAGCTGGTAGATGAAATCATACAGGAAGTGGCGATGGCCGAAGATCGCCCAGGTTTTGGTGCCGGCATTGGTCGCCTCGAGCTCCTGTAGGAAGCCGCGATAGGGCGCTACGCCGGTGCCCGCGCCGATCATGATGACCGGCGTTTCGGCGTTTTGCGGCAGGCGGAAATGCGGGTTCGGGCGCACAAAGATTTTCGCGCTGCCGCCGCTGCGCAGCCGGTCGGTGATCAGGCCGGACGCCACGCCCAGCCGTGCCCGCCCGGCGGCTTCATAGGCCAGCCGCGCGACGGTGAGATGCGCTTCCTCGCCCACCAGCTTCTGCGACGAGGCGACCGAATAATAGCGCGGCGCCAGCGGCCGCAGCAGAGATGTAAAGGCTTCCGCGCCCAGCCGGTGCGGGAAGGTCTCCAGAAGGTCGATCCATTGCCGTCCGGCGAGGAATGCGCGGGACTCGGTTTCAGTCGCGGCCGTCGCCGCCGCTTGGGTATCGCCGGTCAGCGTCGCGTAATCTTTCAGCTGTTTGGCCGTGAGCGTGGAGATGTCATAGCGCGTGGTCAGCGCCTCGCGCAGGGCGGCATCCTGCTCAAGGCCCACGGCGCGCACCACCGCGTCCACGAGCGCCGGATCGTTTTCCGGCACAAAGCCAATCGCATCGCCCGGCTCATAGGTGATGCCCGAGCCGGCCAGGGAGAGTTCGACATGCACGGTCTCGGAGTCCGCGCGGTCCGAGGTCAGCTTGTGATGCGCCGTGATTTCGGCGGCGAAGGGCGATGATTTCGACGCGGCTTCGGCCGCCGGCTTGTGGAAATCAACATGGATGACCGAACCGGCGTCGGTGTTTTTCGGCGCCAGTGCCCCCAGCGTTGAGGTCAGCCAGGTCTTGGCGCCCGCCTCATAATCGAGATCGAGGTCGATCCGCGCCGCGGCGCGCGTGGCGCCCAGCGCTTCGAGCCGTGCATCGACTTGACGGCCGCTCTCGCAGAACTGCGCATAGGAGGAGTCGCCAAGGGCCAGGACGGCGAATTTGACGCCGTCCAGCCGCGGCGCCGCATCGCCCATCAACGCGCGGAAGAAGGGCGCGGCGCGTTGGGGCGGTTCGCCGTCGCCCCAGGTTGAAATGATGGCGATGATCGTGCCGGCCTCCTTCAGGCTCTGCACGTCGGCATCGGCCACATCCTGCACGCGCACGGCAAAGCCGAGCTTGGCCGCGTCCTGCTTG
>DATJHR010000133.1:0-24883 GCA_035493735.1 Acidocella sp. | reverse complement strand
AGAGGAGGATGCCGACCTCATCAACGCCGGCAAGCAGACGGTGACCGAGATCCCCACCACCTCCTTCTTCGATTCCGCGGCCAGCTTCGCCATGGTGCGTGGTGGGCATATCGATATCTCCATCCTCGGCGCCTTGCAGGTGTCCGAAACCGGAGACCTCGCCAACTGGATGATCCCCGGCAAGATGGTCAAAGGCATGGGCGGCGCCATGGATCTCGTCGCCGGCGTGCCGCGCGTCGTGGTGGTGATGGAGCACAGCGCCAAGGGCGCGCCAAAAATCCTGAAACAGTGCACGCTGCCGCTCACCGGCAAGGGCGTGGTCAGCATGATCATCACCGACTTGGCGGTGTTCGAGGTGGACAAGACCAAAACCCCGTCGCTGACGCTGATCGAACACGCGCCAGATGTGACCGTGGACGAAATCCGCGCGCAGACGGAGGCGGATTTTACGGTTAGGTAAAAGGCAGAAGAGAAGGCTACTTTTTGTGAACAAAAAGTAGCAAAAAAACTTTGTTAATTTGGGCCGTGCTGGTTTCGCTGGCACGAGCCCAGTTTCAAAAAAGTTTTTGCGCCGCTTTTTTCAAAAAGCGGCTCTTTCTTATTCTAACCCTCCGTCGCGCGTTTTATCTCTTCCGCTACCAGCTCCTTCTTCGACAGCTTGCCGACCAGGGTTCTGGGCAGTGACTCACGGATTTCCACGCTTTTCGGGCATTCGATTTTGTTCAGATGCTGTTGCAGGTAGGCGAGGATCTCCTGGGCCGTGGCGCTGGCGCCGGGGCGCAGCGTGACGAACAGTTTGGGCGACTGGCCGCGATAATCATCCGGCACGCCGATCGCCACCGCATCCTGCACCGCGGGATGCTGGTAGGCCGCTTCCTCGATAACGCGTGGATAGACATTGTAGCCGCCGCAGAAGATGAGATCTTTGATGCGGTCGACGATGAACAGGTAACCTTCGGCGTCGAGATAGCCGATGTCGCCGGTGCGCAGCGCGCCCTCCACGAACACCTGTGCGGTCTCGGCCGGGCGCTTGTAATAGCCGCGCATCACTTGAGGGCCACGCACGCAGATCTCGCCATGCGCCCCCTGGGGCAGGATTTCCTCCGGACGGTCCGGATTGCGGATTTCGATGACCGTGCCGGCCACGGCCTGGCCGACGGAACCGCGCCGGCTCGCCCCGGCGCGGTTGAAGGAAACCACGGGCGAGGCCTCCGACAGGCCATAGCCTTCCAGGATCGGCCGACGGGTGAGGCGCTCGAAACGGTCGACGGTCTCGCCGGCAATGGGCGCGCCGCCCGAAATGCCGAATTTGACGCTGGCAAAATCGCCTCGTGGCGCCGTTTCGCCGGCGTTGCACAGGGCGGTGAAGAGGGTGGGCACGCCCGGCAGCAAGGTCGGGCGGCGGCGCCGCAGCGTTTGCATCAGCAGCTTTAGGTCCAGCTTGGGCAGGAGCAGCAACTCGGCGCCGATGGAGAGGCCGAAATTCATCACCGCGGTCATGGCAAAGACATGGAAGAACGGCAGCACGGCAAGGACCCGCTCCTGCCCTTGGCGAAGCCCGTCCATCGCCGCCTGTGCCTGCCGGACATTGGCCACGATGTTGGTGTGGGTCAGCATGGCCGCTTTCGGGATGCCCGTGGTCCCGCCGGTGCTTTGCAGCACCGCGATGTCGTGCCCCGGGTCGATATGCACCGCCACCAGCGGGTCGGTGCCGGCGCTCAGTGTCTCGAACGTCATGTAAGGGGCGTTGTGCGGCACGTTCGCCAGCTCCTGCTGCTTCAGAAGCCGGAACAGCTGCCCTTTCACCCGCGGCATGGCGGCGGTCATGGAGCAGACGATGACCCGGCTGAACAGGCCCCGCGCCACGAGCCGGGCGATTTTCCCCTGGATGGCGGCGACATCGAGCGACACGATGAGGGAGGTTTCCGTCTCGCGCGCCTGGGCGGCGATTTCATCTTCCGTATAAAGCGGGTTGAAATTCACCACCGTGCCGCCGGTCTTCAGGATGGCGTAATACATAATGACGAAATACGGGCAGTTCGGCAGGCACAGCCCGACCTTCACGCCCTTGGCGACGCCAAGCTTTTGCAGCCCGGCGGCCGCGCGGTTGGTAAGGCGGCCGAGCTCGGCATAGCTGTAGCGGCGGCCGAGAAAATCCAGCGCGATATGGGTGCCGAAATGGCGTACCGCGGTATCAAGCAGGGTAAACGCGGGTTCGTGCGGAGGCACGAAAACCGACGCGGGATGATCGGGGGCCATTTGGCCATCCATCGTTTCCTCTCCTCATCGTTGCGGGAGACGATGACGTTCGGGATAAGGCTGAACTCCAGGCCAGAGCCGTCGCGCTCCCCGTTAGACTTTTTTATGTTGACGGGGAGGCTAGCGCTGAATTTTTAGCCTGGCAACAGTCAGGCTCGATTTTTTATCGTAACGAAAAAAGCGCGCCGCGCGGGATGACCATGGCTAGAGAAACCAACGATCAGGAAGTTTTACTGACACGGCATATTGCCGTCCTGTCACGTCCCAGCCACCGCCAGCGGGTCGTGACAGCGACACAACTTGAGGTTGACACTTGCCGATACAACCTCAAGAGATTTGATGCAGACGGAGAACGAACGCGGCTTGCGACGACGTTAGAATCGCGCGCCACGTTGCCACGCCTGCATGCGGTTGTTCAGATCGCCTTCAGGTTAATCGCGGCTGCTTTGCCACGTTCCATGGCGATGTCGAAGGTCACTTTCTGACCTTCGTTGAGGCCGCGCAGACCTGCGGATTGCACGGCGGTGATGTGCACGAACACGTCCTTCCCACCATCTTGCGGAACGATGAAGCCATATCCTTTGGTGGTGTTGAACCACTTAACGGTGCCAGTAGCCATATTCTTGTCGTCGCTCCTAAAGTTTAGACCCGCCGCGCGCCTGTCGCACGGATGAAAGGGCACAACCCGCGTATGGTTGCCTTGTTGCGTCTCATTCTTCAGGGCGCAAAGCCAAGCCAAGCCAAACATGATTGCAACCAAATTTCACGCAGAAACATAAGGGATTGTCAACGACTTCGTTTTGGTAAGCCTAAGGCTTCTTCAGAAATTTCGATCTATCCCAGCGCTCTTCATGAATAGTCCGCAATCATCCGTTTTGATGCGGCGGACAGGCCCGGCGGCCTGCGATTTCCGCAGGCTTTCGGCGGCGGTAAATTTTTGGCATAATGGTCTACCGGAGCAGCAAAATCAGGAGGAGCGGGATGTCGGACGCGGATATTGTACCCATCAAAGCGGAAATCGCGGCGGCGGCGCTCATAACGCACTCGCAATATGAAGATATGTATGCGCGCGCGGCCCATACGCCGGAGACGTTCTGGGCCGAGGAGTGCAAGCGCATTAGCTGGATGAAGGCGCCGACCCGGATCAAGAACACGTCCTTTGAAGGCGATGTCTCGATCAAATGGTTCGAAGACGGTACATTGAATGCCGCGGTGAACTGCCTGGACAGGCATCTGGCGACGCGGGGCGACCAAGTGGCCATCATCTGGGAAGGTGACAACCCCGACACGTCAAAGACCGTCACCTATCGTGAGCTGCACGAGCAGGTTTGCCGCCTGGCCAACGCGCTCGAGCAGAAGGGCATCAAGAAGGGCGATGTCGTCACCATCTATCTGCCGATGGTCGTCGAGGCGACCGTCGCGATCCTCGCCTGCGCGCGCATTGGCGCCATCCATTCCGTGGTGTTCGGCGGCTTCTCTCCTGATTCTCTGGCGAACAGGATCCAGGATTGCGGATCGGTGGCGCTGATCACCGCCGATGAAGGCCGCCGTGGCGGGCGCAAGGTGGCGCTGAAGCTGAATGCCGATGAAGCGCTGAAAGCCTGCCCGAGCGTGACAACCGTGATCGTCGCGAAAGTGACCGGCGGGGACGTGCCGATGCAGGCGGGCCGCGACGTGTGGTACGACGAGATCTGCGCGGCCGCCGCACCGCAGCACCAGGCGGTGGAGATGAACGCCGAGGACCCGCTGTTCATCCTTTACACCTCCGGCTCCACCGGCAAGCCGAAAGGCGTGCTGCACACGACCGGCGGCTACATGGTCTGGGCCAGTTTCACCCATGAATATGTTTTCGACTACCATCCGGGCGAAATTTACTGGTGCACCGCGGATGTCGGCTGGGTCACCGGGCACACCTATATCGTCTACGGGCCGCTCGCCAACGGCGCCACCACGCTGATGTTCGAGGGCGTGCCGAACTATCCCGACAGTTCGCGCTTCTGGCAGGTGATCGACAAACATAAAGTCAATATTTTTTACACAGCGCCGACCGCGATCCGCGCCCTGATGCGCGACGGCGAGGGGCCTGTGAAGAAAACCTCCCGTAAATCCCTAAGGATTTTGGGAACGGTCGGCGAGCCGATCAACCCGGAGGCTTGGGCTTGGTATTACCGCGTGGTCGGAGAGCATCGCTGCCCGATCGTCGATACCTGGTGGCAGACGGAAACCGGCGGCATCCTCATCAGCCCGCTGGTCGGCGCGATTGCGCAGAAACCCGGCTCGGCGACCTTGCCCCTGCCGGGCGTCAAGCCGGTGTTGGTCGATGGCGAGGGCCATGAGCTACCTGGAGAGGCCGAGGGCAATCTCTGCATCGCCGATAGTTGGCCGGGGCAGATGCGCACCGTCTATGGCGACCATGCCCGCTTCGTGCAGACTTATTTCTCGACCTTCAAGGGCCTGTACTTCACCGGTGACGGCGCCCGCCGCGATGCCGATGGTTATTACTGGATCACCGGCCGCGTCGATGACGTGATCAACGTGGCTGGCCACCGCATGGGCACCGCCGAGGTGGAATCCGCCCTGGTGGCGCATGCGCTGGTCGCCGAGGCCGCGGTGGTCGGGTTCCCGCACGACATCAAGGGCCAGGGCATCTACGCCTACGTGACCCTGGTCGCCGATGCGACGCCGTCCGAAGAGCTGCGCCGCGAGCTGGTGGCCTGGGTGCGCCGGGAGATCGGGCCGATCGCCGCACCCGATGTCATCCAATGGGCGCCCAGCCTGCCGAAAACCCGCTCCGGCAAGATCATGCGCCGAATCCTGCGCAAGATCGCCGCCAACGAGACTGACAGCCTGGGCGATACCTCCACGCTGGCCGATCCGGGCGTGGTCAATGATCTGGTCAGTAACCGCGCGGCGTAAGGGAAGGGTGGAAAGGAAGTGCTACTTTTTGTGAACAAAAAGTAGCAAAAAAAACTTTGTTAACTTGGGCCGTGCTGGTTTCGCTGGCACGGGCCCAGCTTCAAAAAGTTTTTGCGCCGCTTTTTTCAAAAAGCGGCCTCTTTCTTGTTCTTTCCGCGCTCAGCCGCGGGCCAAAAAGCCGACCAGCCGTTCCGCTTCGGTTACAATCGGTTCGGCGATCGCGGCGGCGCGGTGCGCGCCGGCTTGCAGGATCCGGTCCAGGGCTGTGGGGTCGGTCAGATAGTCGCGGGTTTGCGCGCCGATCGGCTCGAGATGCGCGATCAGCGCGTCGGCCAGCTGTTCCTTGAAGGGGCCGAAGCCGGAGCCGGCGAAGCGCTGCAGGACCTCGTCCGGCTTTTGCCCGGTGATGGCGGCATAAATGCCGACCAGGTTGCGCGCTTCGGGGCGTTCCGCGAGGCCCTCGACCTGTTCGGGCAGGGGCTCCGAATCAGTTTTCGCGCGGCGGATTTTCGCGGCGATCATATCCGCGTCGTCGGTGAGGTTGATGCGCGACTGATCCGACGGGTCGGATTTCGACATTTTTTTTGTCCCGTCGCGCAGGCTCATCACGCGGGCGGATTCCTTCAGCACCAGCGGCTCGATGCGCGGGAAGAAGGCGACGGAAAAATCATGGTTGAATTTTTCCGCAATGTCGTTGGCCAATTCCAGATGCTGCAGCTGGTCGTCGCCCACCGGCACCTTGGTGGCGTGGTAGGCATGGATGTCCGCGGCCATGAGGTTGGGGTAGACATACAGGCCGGTGGAGACGGCCTCACGGTCCTTGCCCGCCTTATCCTTGAACTGGGTCATGCGGTTGAGCCAGCCGATGCGGGCCACGCAGTTGAAAATCCAGGCCAGGCGCGCATGGGCGGAGACCGCGGACTGATGAAAGAGGATGCTGCGCTCGGGATTGATCCCGCAGGCCAGCAGCACCGCAGCCATCTGGCGCGTCTGCTCGCGCAAGGCGGCGGGTTCCTGGAACACCGTGATCGCGTGCAGATCGACAAGGCAGAAGACGCATTCGTCAGCGCCGTCCTGCAAGGCGACCCAGTTGCGGATCGCGCCGAGATAATTGCCGAGAGTGGCGATGCCCGTAGGCTGGATGCCGGAAAAAATGCGTGCCATGTTCGTGGTTTCGCCGCCTTTTCCGCGCCGGTCAACCGGCTATGGCCCGGCGGCGCCGGCGGCGCAGCAGGGCGGAAAGTTCCGCCATGTCGAAGGCGCGGATCAGCAGCCCGCAGCCGAAATAGGCGACCCCGCCGGCCAGGGTGAGGAGCAAGAATTCGAAAATGGTTGTCTTGCCGGGCGGCAGCAGCCACTCGGTGCCGTAGAGCGCGGCGGCCATCGCCGCCCCCGCCAGCAGCAGGCGTGGGATCCGCCGTTTCGAGAGGGAATCGAAAACGAAATGGCCGCGGCGGCGCAAAATCACGGCCAGCAGCACGGCATTGCAGGCCGAGGAGAGGCTGGTCGCCAAAGCCGGGCCGACCGCCTTGAGCGGATGCATGAACACGAGGTTCATGGCCAGATTCAGCACCACGGTCAGCACGCCGATTTTCAGCGGCGTCATGGTGTCGCCGCGGCCGAAGAACCCCGGCGTAAGAATTTTCACCAAAGCGAACACCGGCAGGCCGATGGCGAAGGCGGCAAGCGAATGCGCTGCCAGCACGGCGTTATGCGCGGTGAAATGGCCGCGCACGAACAGCACATCCATCACCGGCCGCGCCGCCACCGCCAGCCCGATGGCCGCCGGCAGGGTCAGCATCAGCACGGATTCGAAGGCGCGATTGAGCGAGCCCATGGCGCTTTCCTCGTCGCCCAGCGCGATGTGCCGGGTGACCGCCGGCAGCAACGCGGTGCCGGCGGCGGTGCCGATCACCCCCAGCGGCAGTTGGTTCACGCGGTCGGCATAATACAAAATCGATACCGACCCGGCCGGCAGCAACGTGCCGATGATGATGTCGATGGAGACGTTGAGCTGTGTCACCCCGGCGCCGACCAGCCCCGGCGCCATCCGGCGGAACAGCAGTTTCATGCGCGGGGTGAGCTTGGGCCGCGGTACGGTCAGGCGCATTCCCGCGCGGCGCATGGCGATGATCAGCAGCAGCATCTGCGCCACGCCGGACACGGTCACGCCCCAGGCCAGGGCGAAGCCCGGATTGGCCATATAGGGTGTGAGCGCCAGCATGAAGACGATGGAAAAGACGTTGAACAGCACCGGGGCGGCGGCGGCGGCGGCAAAGCGGCCCATCGCGTTCAGCACGCCCGAGAACAAGGCGGTCAGACAGACGAAGAACAGGTAAGGGAACATGATTCGCGTCAGCACCACCGCCAGCGCGAACTTGCCGTGATTGGCGGAAAAACCCGGCGCCAGCACATAGAGCAGCCAGGGCATGAACATCTCGCCCAGGACGGTCAGGCTGCCGAGCCAGAAGATCATCACCGCCGTCGCTTCTTCCGCGAAGCCGGTCGCGGCCTCCATCCCTTCCTGATGCAGGATGGTGGAGATCGAAGGGACAAACGCGGCGTTGAACGCGCCCTCGCCGAACAGGCGGCGGAACAGATTGGGCAGGCGCAGCGCGACGAAGAACGCATCCGCCACCGGGCCGGTGCCCATCATGGCGGCAATCAGGATATCGCGGACAAAGCCCAGAACGCGGCTTGCCATTGTCCAGATTCCCACCGTCATCGCGCCGCGCATCATGTTTTGGTCCTCGATCCGTGCAGTGAAACCACTGAGACGGCTGGTTATAATATTCACGGGAAGCCGTCATCGTGCGGAGGGAAGGAAGCAGCCGCTTTTTGAAAAAAGCGGCGCAAAAACTTTTATGAAACTGGGCCTGTAACGCTGAAACCAGCACGGCCCAGAGTACCAAAGTTTTTTTGCTACTTTTTGTTCACAAAAAGTAGCCTTTCTGTTCAACAAGCGGCCGCTTTCAAGCGGCGGGAACCAAGCTTGCGTCTCGCCATTCCTGAAGCGAAACGAAACTGCGCGTGTTCTGGCCGCTTTGGTCGAAAGCCGCGCCCCAGCCATTCACCAGCCCGCCTTGGGGAATATTGGTGCTGCGCAGCGCATCCAGCAGTTTCGCCGGATTGCCGCGCACGGCGTTGAGCGTGTCGAAGACGAGCTTGGCGCCGACATAGGCCGCGAGGCTCTGCGGCCCGCGCGGCGCCATGCCGTAGCGGTGCTGATAAGCGTCGGCGACCGCGGCGGCGCCGGGCGGATAAAACGGTGTGGCCACCACCAGCGTGCCGTCGAAGAGCGGGCCGAGGGCGGCGCCGGTTTCGCGTAGCGCATAGCCATCACCGCAACCGACGACCGCTTCCGGTTTCCAGTCCTGGCCGTGCATCGCCAGGAAGAAGGCCAGCACATCCCTGGGGCCGGCGGCATGCAGCACGATTTCGGCGCCAGCCCGTTTCAGCCGGCCGGCCGGCGCGTTGAGGTCGGCTACGTCCGGGGCGTAACCGATGGCCAGCTGGACCGGCAGGTTGGCGCGTTTCAGCGCGGCGATGGTGGCGGTGGCGATCGCCGAAGCCGTGGCGCCGGTATTGTAGAGCAGCCCGATTTTCTTTCCCACGAAGCGGTCGCGTATCGTGCCGACCGCAAGATTGGCGATGGTCACGGTGGTCGGGCAGGTGCGGAGCAGAAAATGGAAACCGCGTGTGGTGATGCCGGCGGCCGGAGCGTTGAGTTCGATGAAGGGCGCCTGTGCCAGCTCCGCTGCGGCCGAGCCGGGGAAGGAGAGATCGGAGGCGCCGGCGCTTAAGACCAGCCCGGCATGGTGGCTGGCGATCAGACCGTTGACCGCCGTGGTGGTTTGGGCGGGGCTGAAGGTATCGGCGGTGAGCAGCGTCACCGGCTTGCCGGCGACGCCGCCCGCTTGGTCCACCGCATCGGCGGCCAGTTCGATGCCGCGCAAACATTCATCGCCGATCAGCGCGAGATCGCCGGAAAGCGGCAGCGCCACGCCGATGGCCGGGGGCGGGGGTGGGGCAGGTTCCGGCCGCGACTTGGCGGCCCGCGCCGCGCTGGCCGCCAAAAGCCCGGCACCGGCGAGCAGCATGCGGCGGGTTAGGTCTGACATGCACGCAACCTCGCACCTGCCCGGACAGGCGGCAAGTTGTCAGGCCCTCTTGACGGAACGGTCCGAGCTGCCGAGCTTGGGAGCATGAGCCAGATTCCTGACACCATGCGCTTCATCGACGTTCCGCACCCGGGTGGTCCGGAAGAATTGCGGATCTCCCAAACAGCGACGCCGCGGCCGGGCGCGGGCGAAGTTTTGATTCGCGTGCAGGCGGCGGGCGTGAACCGGCCTGATGTCCAGCAACGCAAGGGCGCCTACCCGCCGCCGCCGGGTGCGAGCCCCATCCTTGGTTTGGAAGCGGCGGGCGAGATCGTGGCCTGCGGCGCGGGCGTGACCGATTTTGCCGTCGGTGACCGCGTCACCGCTTTGTGCAATGGCGGCGGCTACGCCGAGTATGTCGCGGTGCCGGCGACGCAGTGCCTGCCCTGGCCGCAGGGCTATGACGCCCTTCAGGCCGCTTGCCTGCCGGAGAATTATTTCACGGTGTGGGCCAACCTGTTCGATATCGGCCGGCTGACCCCTGAGGAAACTCTGCTGGTGCATGGCGGCACGTCCGGCATCGGCATCACCGCGATCCAGATCGCGGTGGCGCAGGGCTCGAAGGTTTTCGCCACCGCCGGCTCGGCGCAAAAATGCGCGGTGGTCGAACAGCTCGGCGCGACCGCAATCAACTACCGCGAGCAGGATTTTGCCGCCATCATTGCCTCCGCCACGCTGAAGCGCGGCGTCGATGTCGTTCTGGACATGGTCGGCGCGCCCTATACCGAGCGCAATTTGCGGTCTTTGGCGCCGCGCGGCCGGCTCGTGCAGGTGGCCTTCATGCAAGGCAGTGTGGTGCAAAATTTGGACCTGCTGCCGGTGATGACCAAGCGGCTGACGATCACGGGCTCGACCATGCGGCCGCGCAGCGCCGCGGACAAAGGCGCCATTGCCAAGGCGTTGCGCACCTGCATCTGGCCGCTTTTGGAAGCCGGGCGTTTCGCGCCGGTGATCGATCGCGTGTTTCCGCTGGAAGAGGCGGCGGCGGCGCATGCGCTGATGGAGAGCAGCGCGCATATCGGAAAGATCGTTTTGAACGTTGCAGGTTAGCACCGCCCGAGGGCCGGCGGGCGAGGTGCTGCATCTGATCTCCGCGCCGCCTTCTTGCCTGCCCACCGTGACCCGGCAGGATCTGGAACGGGCCTGGGAGTCCGCCGGTTCAAGCCGCGCGGCGCCGCCCCGCTTCTTCCGCTTCATCGGCACCGACGGGCCGCCCGTGGAACTGCTGCTGCAGGACCGCGACGCCGCCGCCTGGGCCGCGGCGGTGGAGCGCAGTGCGGGCCTGTCCAGCCCTTATGGCATTTCGATCTGCCTGCGGCTGCTGGGGCTGGTTGCCGTGATGGCCGAAGCCGGATGGGCGCGCCCCTGGTTCGTGCTGTCGCGTGACGGCGCGACAATCCGCGCGGAACTATGGCACGCCGCCGCTCTGGCCAGGCTCAATGACAGCGGGGGCTTTGACGAAACCGACCTGCGCACTTTATTGCCGGCTTAACGTGCGATGGCTTGCGCCCGGCCGGGCCGAGCGAAAGCTGTCGGCCGGATCAGCCTGGATAGGGACTCGATGAAACAGATTTTTTTGGTCGCCCTGGTTTGTGGAACGCTGGCGGGGTGCGCCGGGTCGCAGCCGGAAAGTACCGCCCAGCAGGCCGATGACGCCACCTGCACGGCCCAGGCGGATGCCGCTTACGAGGCGCAGAATGCCAATCTGCTTGCCCGCACCAGTGAGAACGGCCTGTATTTCGCCCCGATGCCGAACCGCGTGTTCGACGGTCAGCGCCTGGGCGCGCTGAGCGCGCGCGACAACCAGATCCAAAACTGCGAGCAGAACGGCAACACCGGTCCGAATGTGAACGGCGTGCCGGTGGTCGCCCCGCATATCGTTCAGCCTTAACCAGCTCACCTGTTTTCGAAGACACTCACCCCAGAAAGGGATCAGACCTATGAGCCGCATCATCCGCACCGAAGCCAACGCCGTTCTTTCCAAGGCCGTGGAATATCACGGCTTCGTCTACACCCAGGGCGTGGTCGCCAACGACCCGTCCCGGGACATCACGGCGCAGACCAAGGATGTGCTGGCGCAGATCGATGCCCTGCTCGAGACACATGGCACCGACAACACCCGGCTGTTGCAGGCACATATCTGGCTCAAGGATATCGCAGACCGCGAAGCGATGAACGCGGTGTGGACCGCCTGGCTCCCCGAGGGGCAGGCGCCGGTCCGCGCCTGCGTGCAATCCGTGCTGGCCGATCCGCGGTACCTCGTGGAGATCATGGTGACCGCCTGCCGGTAGACGCTCCCGCGGGCGTCCTTATTTTTGGGGCGTCTTGATCTTTTTATTCTGTACGAGGGCGTCAGCCCTGGTTTTTCACGCGGCGTGTGGCTCCGGCGACACGCCGCGATGCATTTCACGAAACTGCAACAGGGCATTTCAAGGGTCTAGGAAAGTTGTCTTATTCGCCGCTTTCCGTTTTTGGTCGAATTGGCGATTTTTGTGGTCTGTTGTAATTTTGTCGCGCAATCGTATTGCGTGTACCGCATTCCACCCTTAGCCACCGCACATAGTAATTTGGCAAATGCGGTACTGGATATGAGGCAGTCTTCAGCCGGCGTCAAAAAGGCATGTGGGGTTGGTATGAGAGCCCTGCTCATTGCGGGATTCTCGATGGTCGCCGCCACCTTCGCCAGCCACGCCGCCTCCGCCGCCATCAAGCACGACAGCCACCATGTTTCGCACCATGTCACCCGGCGTACCCATGAGCGTAGCCAGCGCGCCGTCGCCGGCTCGCACCGTGACCGCGTGACCAGCCATCACACGGTCGCCCGCCATGAGCCTGTCGCCTTTGATCACGGCTACCGGCGCCATATCGCTTCCGGTTATCGGGTCGAGCGCATTGCCGATCGCTCACATCGTCACCACCATTATTACGCCCAGGCGGCCTCCTACCGTTATTCCCCCCTGCAATGCGTGCCTTATGCCCGTGAGGTCTCGCATATCGATCTGACCGGCAACGCCTATCTGTGGTGGGCCGAGGCCGCCGGCCGCTATACGCGTGGCGACCAGCCGGAAGTGGGCGCGGTGCTGAATTTCCGTGGTGTCGGACGCATGCCGCTCGGCCATGTCGCGGTCGTCACTGACGTGGTCGACAGCCGCACCATTCTCGTCACCCAGGCGAACTGGGTGGCGGACAGAATCACAAACGACGTGCGGATCGACGACGTCTCCCCTGACAATAACTGGACGGAAGTCCGGGTCGAACTGGGTGACAGCAGCACCCTCGGGTCGGTCTACCCGACCTATGGTTTTATTTATAACAAGCCGGCCAATGGCACGGTGATCGCCGCCAACGGCCAGAGCAACGAAGTCGCGGAAGCGCCGGCCGCGCAGACCCTCAGCGCCCAAGCACCGGATCGTAATCTGCAGTGAGGAAGTGGCCGCTTTTTGAAAAAAGCGGCGCAAAAACTTTCTTGAAGCTGGGCCGGTGGCGTGGCCACCAGCACGAGGTCAAATAGGCCAAGGCAAGGGAAGGCTTCTTTTTGTGAACAAAAAGAAGCAAAAAAACTTTATTGACTCTAGGCCGTGGGCGTTGTCGGCGACACAGAATCAGGCCCAGCATATCAAGAGTTTTTGCGCCGCTTTTTTCAAAAAGCGGCCACTTTCTTTGTCTAGAAGCCGATTGGAGCACGAGTGGATAATCATGCTCTAGGGGGCGATGATGCCCAACAGCCCCAAAAAAGAAGCCTCCTTCCTTCTACCTCGCGCCTTCGCGGCGGCGCCAAATCTCCGTCAGACGCACGAATTCCTGAACGCTCAGCGTCTCGGCCCGGCGTTCCGGATTAATGTCCGCCTCGCGCAGCAGCGCCTCGCCGCCTAAGGATTTCAGCGCCCCGCGCAGCATCTTGCGCCGCTGCCCGAAGGCTGCTGCGGTGATTTTCTCCATCGCCTGGAACTGGCTGCGGTCCGGCTGGTGGGGCCGGGGGATGAGCCGCACCAGCGCGGAGTCCACTTTTGGCGGGGGCGCAAAAGCGGCCGCGGGGATGTGCATGACGATGGCCGTTTCGCAGAGCCATTGCGACAGCACGGCCAGCCGCCCATAGGCCTCGGTGTCCGGTGCGGCGCAGATGCGCTCGGCCACTTCCAGCTGGAACATCAGGGTGAAGGCGGAAAACGCGCCGGCTTGCGCCAGCCACGAGACCAGCAACGGCGTGCCGACATTGTAAGGCAGGTTGGCGACCACCGCGCGCGGAGCGGGAACCAGGCTTGTCAGATCCTGTCGCAGCGCATCCGCCTCGATAACGGTCAGGCGCCCTCCGGCTTCCGCGGCCAGGGCGGCGATGGCCCGGACGGCGCGCGGGTCGAATTCCACCGCAGTGACATGGGCGGCGTCGCTGTCGAGCAGGGCGCGGGTCAAGCCGCCGGGGCCGGGGCCGATCTCGACCACGTTCAGCCCGGTGAGAGGGGCGGCGCGCGCGGCGATCGCCGCCAACAGGTTCGGGTCCAGGAGAAAATGTTGGCCGAGCGACTTGTCTGCCGTGAGGCCGAATTCCCGGACGATGTCGCTGAGTCGCATGCGGCGCAAAAATTGATCCATCTTGCGCTTGTTACATGAGTGCCTGGCGTGGCAACAGGGTCATGTGAGCCAACGATTGTTCCGTGCCGCTTCCGCCTATCGGCCGCTCGGCGAGTGGGTGATGCATGCGCCGCACACCTTGCGCGCTCTGGTACGCGCGGATGAGGTCTGGTTGGTCCTGCTTTCAGCCGTGGTCGGGCTGCTCGGCGGTATCGGCGTGGTCGTGATCAACGATATCAGCATCATCATGCATGAGCGCCTGTTCGCGCTGCCGCCCGGCCAGGGGCTGTCGGAATCGCTACACGTGGCGCCGTTGCGCGCCTTGTGCGTGCCTGTGCTGGGTGGCCTGGTGCTGGGGGTGAGCATGTGGGCGCTGGCGCGGCTGCGGCCGCACAATCTGGTGGACCCGGTTGAGGCCAACGCGATGTATGGCGGCCGGGTCTCATTGGTGGACAGCGTGATTGTCGCCGGCCAGACCGCCTGGTCGAATGGCGTCGGTGCGTCGGTCGGCATGGAGGCGGGTTATGCGCAGTTGGGCGCCGGCGTCGCCTCGTGGCTGGGCCGCAGCTTTCGGGTGCGGCGCAATGACCTACGCGTGCTGGTTGGCTGCGGCACGGCGGCGGCGATCGGCGGCGCCTTCAACGCCCCGCTGTGCGGCGCGTTCTACGGCATCGAGCTGATCATCGGCGTCTATTCGATCGTGACCTTGCCGTTCGTCGTCGTCGCCGCCTTGGCTGGGACGCTGACGGTAGAGATCCTCACCGGCGGCTCGCCGCCCTTGAATGTGACCTTGCCGGCGGTGGTGCCGAATGGCGCCTATGCGACGGTGCTGCTGGAGGGCATGGTCTGCGGTCTGGTCGGCATTGCCCTCATGCGGGGGGTCACGACGATCGAGGCGGCGTTCCGCCGTTCCGGCATTCCGAGCTGGGCGCGTCCGGCATTGGGCGGGATCGTGGTGGGGCTGCTGGGCTGTCTCACGCCGGCGGCGATGTCCTCCGGCCATTCTGCGCTGCACACGGATATCAATAAAAGCTATCCGTTCCTGGTGGTGCTCGGTTTTATGCTGTTCAAGGCGATCGCCTCGGCCTTTTCCATTGGCGCGGGCTTTCGCGGCGGCCTCTTCTTCGCATCGCTGTTTCTTGGCGCGCTGCTCGGCAAAGTGTTTGCCGGCGTGATGGCGGTGCTGCCCTTCATCACGCCCATGCCGAGCGGGTTTTATGCGGTGGTGGCCATGAGCGGGCTGGCGGTGGCGATCGTCGGCGGGCCGATGACCATGACCTTCCTGGCGCTGGAGAGCACGGCGAATTTCGGCGTGACCATGGCGGTGCTCGCCGCCTCGATCGTTTCCGCCATCACGGTGCGGCGGCTGTTCGGCTATTCCTTCGCCACCTGGCGGTTCCATCTGCGCGGCGAGCAGATCCGCTCGGCGGTGGATGTGGGCTGGATTCATTCCCTCACCGTCGGCCGCATGATGCGCCGCCCCGCCGCCACCGTGCAGCGCGGCATGACGTTGAATGCCTTCCGTCAGGAAATTCCGCTCGGCGCGGCACAGCGCGTGGTGGTGACGGATGAGGCGGGCGCCTATGCCGGGATCGCCTACCCGGCGGAGGCGTTCGCGGTCACCGGCGAGGGCCGTGCGGTCGGCGATATCCTGCATCATCAGGAGCAGTTCCTGCTGCCCGGCATGACCGTGAAAGAAGCGATCGCGGTGCTGGAAAAGGCCGAAGCCGATGCGCTGGTGGTGGTGGATGGGCCGGACACGCGCAATGTTCTGGGGCTGCTGACCGAGCAATACGCGCTGCGCCGCTATAATGAGGAACTGGAACGCCGGCGCCGGGAACTCGCCGGGGAGTAAGTCATAAGTAAAAAGAGAAGGGCTACTTTTTGTGAACAAAAAGTAGCAAAAAAACTTTGCTAATTTGGGCCGTGCTGGTTTCGCGGCCACCGGCCCAATTTCAAAAAAGTTTTTGCGCACCCCTTCCTTGCTTCAGGCCGGAACAAAATTCATGGCCACACCGTTGATGCAGTAGCGCAGTCCGGTCGGGGCGGGGCCGTCCTCGAACACATGGCCAAGATGCCCGCCGCAGCGGCTGCAATGCGCCTCGATGCGGATCATGCCATGGCTGCGATCCACCGAAGTGCCGATCGCGCCTTCCTCCGGGTCGGTAAAACTGGGCCAGCCGGTGCGGCTATCGAATTTCGTCGAGGAGACGAAGAGGACCTGGCCGCAGCCGGCACAGGAGAAGGTGCCGGGGCGTTTCTCATCGTTCAGCGCACAACTGCCGGGCCGTTCGGTGCCATGCTGGCGTAACACCCGGTATTGTTCGGGCGACAAAATCTCGCGCCATTCCTCTTCCGTATGCTGCACGGGAAACATCGTCTGGGTTGTCATTCCGGGTCTCCTTCCTCATCGCGCGGAGGTGACTGCCGTTCCGCGCTGCTGCCGCTAATATAGGGGCAACCGGGTTAGGCCCAAGCTTAAAGGTAATCCCCCATGATCAGTAAGCATTACGCCGCATCTGCGATCGCCGTTGTATCGGTCGCCGTGCTGCTCGGTCTGGCCGCATCAAAACCGGCCGTGGCGCAGGCCATTGCCGTGCCGGCGCCCGCCTACGCGCCCGCCGATCCCGCGTCCCAGGAGACGGCCGTCCTTTCCGGGGGCTGTTTCTGGGGTGTGCAGGGCGTGTACGCGCATGTGAAGGGCGTGCTTCATGTCTATGCCGGTTATACGGGCGGCAGCGCCGCCACCGCGAACTATGAAACTGTCAGCACCGGCACCACGGGTCATGCTGAATCGGTGCAAATCCTGTTCGACCCGCGCGTGCTGTCTTACGCCAAGATCCTGCAGATTTTCGTCTCGGTCGCGACCGATCCGACCGAACTGAACAGGCAGGGCCCGGATGACGGCACGCAATATCGCTCGGAAATCTGGTACACCACGCCGCAGCAAAGCGCCGTGGCGGCGGCTTATCTGGCGCAGCTCGGCGCCGCACATGTCTGGAAGCAGCCGATCGTGGTGCGGCTGGACCCGGCGCAGCCTTTCTACAGTGCTGAGGCCTATCATCAGGACTTCCTGGTGCGGCATCCGGAAAATCCCTATATTGTCATCAATGACCTGCCGAAAGTGAGGGCCTTGCAGATGACATTCCCTGAGTTCTACCGGTCCGTGCCGGTTACTGTACGTCCGGTGAGCTGATGGGAGCGCGATTTGTGGCCCTTGCCCTGCTGCTGGGCTTGAACGGGTGCGGCTTGGCGGCGGCGCCTTGCCGGGTTGCTTCGGCCGCGATCAAGATCGTGCCCGTTGTTGGCCATCCGGCCGCGACCCCCACCGACGCCTGTGCGAGCGCCATCGATCCTTAATCAGGCAAGCCAAGGGGAAGGCTTCTTTTTGTGAACAAAAAGAAGCAAAAAACTTTGTTAACTTAGGCCGTGCTGGTTTCGCTACCGCCGGCTCAGAGTAGAAGAAGTTTTTGCGCCGCTTTTTTCAAAAAGCGGCCGCTTTCTTTGTCTACTCAGCTGGCCTTCGGCTCGGTGCTCGGCGGTTCGCCGGGCGCGGCGCCAATGGCGCGCCACTGCGCGAGGGTCGCCTCCCGGGCCGGCTTGCCGTCGCGCAGGCTCGCGGCGATCAGGCGGTCGATGACGGCGTGGCGGAGTTCGGCTTCGGCCTTCAGCGTATTCACGAGCATCAACGTCTCTCCGTATAAAATCCTGGATTAATGCCAGTTTTGATTATTTACCTGCGACAAAGGCAGAATTGAGGCATAGCCGAAATTTTGTTTTTTCGACAGTGCGTTCGGGGCCAAAATAAAAAGTTTCTTTCAGGCACATTACCTCCTGTCAAACTTCCAACTCTTTGCTATAGGACGTCCCGGCACGAAAATCTTGAGAAGTCCATGGCTCAACAGGCGTTGTTTCATTTGGCGGTAGCGGCGGTTGCGATGATGCTCCTGCCGGGCTGTACGGTGACGCAAACGCCATCAGCCGGGCTTGAGTCGTCGGTGAATGACGCCGAATTGCTGGGTGCGACGCCTGCAACCTTGAGTTCAGCGTTTGGCCCGCCGGAGCTGCGCCGGGTCGAGGGCAATGCCCAGGTCTGGCTGTATCACTCGCCGATTTGCGGTCTCGATCTCATTCTCTACCCCGATCATCGCGGCACGCCGCGGGTGGCCATGGCCGTGCCCAATAACGGCAACCCCGCCAGCTGCACGGCCAGCCTGCGGCACGAGCTGACGGATGCCGCCTGGGAGCATCCCTCCTCCTCCTGATGGCGGGAGATTGCGGCAAGCTTATGGCGCCGGGGAAGCTTTTTGTTCCTTCGGCCCGCGCCGGTTCGCGCCACCGGCAAAAAGTTTCTCGAAAGCGGCTGCTTTCGTCCCCGCTGATCCGAACGCATATTGCTCTCAGGCGGTTTGCTCTTGGGCGGTCATGCACTAGTTTTGCCGCCAACGGCTGATTTGAGGATGATATGGGCTTGAAAATCGCCGTGCAGATGGACCCGCTGCACGGCATCGACATCACCGGCGATTCCACCTTTGCCCTGATGCTGGAGGCGCAGCGGCGCGGCCATCAGCTGTGGCATTACGAGGTGCAGCATATGTGGCTGGACGGCGCCAGCCTGAAGGCGCGCGTGCAGCCGGTGACGGTGAAAAACGAGCCGGGCGCGCATTACGCGTTCGGGCCGGAAAAGACCGTGCATCTGCAGGAGATGGACGTGGTGCTGATGCGCCAGGATCCGCCCTTCGACATGGCCTACATCACCGCCACGCACCTGCTCGAGCATATTCATCCGAAAACGCTGGTGGTGAACAACCCGGCCGCCGTACGCAACGCGCCGGAAAAGCTGCTGGTCACGCAGTTCCCCGCGCTGATGCCGCCGACCTTGATCGCGTGGGACCGCGGCGCGATCCGGGATTTCCGCAAGCTGCACGGCGATATCATCGTCAAACCGCTGTTCGGCAATGGCGGCATCGGCGTGTTCCGCATCAAGCCGGATGACGAAAATCTCGGCGCCTTGCTGGACATGTACTTCACAGCTTCGCGGGAGCCTTTGATGGTGCAGCGCTACGAACCCGCCGTCAGGGCCGGGGACAAGCGGATCATCCTGATCGACGGCGAGCCGCTGGGGGCGGTGAACCGAGTGCCGCCGGAGGGGGATAGCCGCTCCAACATGCATGCCGGCGGCCGCCCCGAAAAGACCACGCTAACAGCGCGCGAGCGGGAGATTTGCGCGGCGATCGCCCCGACGTTGAAGAAGGAGGGGCTGCTGTTCACCGGCATCGACGTGATCGGCGACTACCTGACCGAGATCAACGTCACCTCGCCGACCGGGCTGCAGCAGATCGCCCGTTTCGACGGCGTGAACCTCGCCGCCGCCATCTGGGAAAAGATCGAGGCGATGCGCGGCGCCTGAACAGCCTGAGGGCGCGAAAGGAAGCGCTACTTTTTGTGAACAAAAAGTAGCAAAAAAACTTTGCTCATTTGGGCCGTGCTGGTTTCGCTGGCACGGCCAAGTTTTGAGAAAGTTTTTGCGCCGCTTTTTTCAAAAAGCGGCCACTTTCCTTGATCTTTCCTCACGCGCGGCGCAGCCAGTCCCGCACGGCTTCGGTGCTGCCGCCGAAATCTCGCTTCACGTGGAGCCCGTGGCCGCCGAGCTGGTTCGCCAAGTCGATCGCCGGTTCGTCGGTCACGTCGTCGCCGATGAAGATTGGCCGCCGCCCGGCGAAGGGCGTGATGGCCATGAAGCCCGCCAGAGCATCGCCTTTGTTGCCGCCACGCGGTTTCAGTTCGAAGGCGCAATGGGCCGGCAACAGGACGGCGTCATCGCTGTCGGCCAGCAGCTGGTGCACGAGGTTGCGGAGCTCCTCCTCATGTTCGGGCGCGCGGCGGTAATGCAGCACCAGGCTGAACTCCTTCTCCTCGACAAGGAGGCCGGGAATTGCCTCGGCATAGCGGTTGAGCACTTTCAGCCAGTGCGCGTAGCCGGAGGGGCGCTGCACGCGGCTGGTGATCGTGCCGTCCACAGCACGGATCACCATGCCATGTTCGGCGGCGCAGGGCAGGCCGGGGTCGAGCAAATGGTCGATGTCGCTGAGCTTACGCCCGGACAGGATTGCCAGCGCGCCGCCCAGCCGCTCACCCAGCCGCCGCAGCGTGCCCGGCAGGTAAGACGGCACGATGACGGCATCCGGGGTCGGGGCCAGGTCGATCAGGGTCCCGTCAATATCGAGAAAAAGCGCGTCGTTAACATCGAGCGTCGGCAGAATCATTACGGAATCTCAACTAGACAAATGGTCGGTCAAAGACAAGCCTTCTAGCTGGGATCGTCGCGCCGGTCACGCAACTGCGGCGCACATTCCTCTTCCCGGCGTCCCTCCGCCAGCGCCGTGAGGCGTTGGCAGAAATCCGCACGGCCAAAGAGCGTGGCGGCATCGCCCGGCAGGCGGCGGCGCCAGTTCGGGTGCGCGTCGGTGGTGCCGGGCAGATTTGGTTGCTCCGTCAGCGAGAGCGCGTCCTCGATCGGCAGCAGCGCCAGAGTGCAGCCGGCGCGGCCGAGATGGGCGGCGGCGGCATAAGTGGCGGCGGCACCATCCTCTGGCGGCGGTGGCGGCGCCGTGGCGGCGCCGGACTTCACGAAGGCGTTCCACAGCGCGCACCGGTCGGCTGCGCGCTGCGCCGGCGTGTCGCGGCCCATTTGCAGCCTTTCGCGCCAGGCGAGATCCGTGCCCTCCCACCAGCCGGCCACGGTCGGCAGGTCATGTGTCGTGGTCATCGCGACCGCTGATGGTGTCCAGCTCTGCGGGGGGGTGAAGCTGTCGCCGTTGCGCTCGAACCACATCACCCGCAGTCCGGCGATGCCGGCGCGCTGCAATTTGCCGCCAAAGCCGGGGGGCAGGGTGCCAAGATCCTCGCCCAGAATCACCGCCTTGTGGCGCTGTGACTCCAAGGCGACCAGGCGCATCAGATCATCAGCCGGCATGGTCAGATACGCGCCCTGGGTCGAGGGCAGGCCGTGCGGCACCACCCAGAGCCGGGTGAGGCCCATCACATGGTCGATGCGCATGCCGCCGGCATGGCGCAGCCCGTGGCGCAGCATGTCGATGAAGGCCGCAAAGCCGCTACGGCGCAGGCCGCGCGGCGAAAAGGCGGTGATCCCCCAGCACTGCCCTTCCTGGTTGACCAGATCCGGCGGCGCACCGATCTCGAGCCCTTTCAAAACCTCGTCCTGGCGGGTCCAGCTATGGCTGCCGGACGGGTCGGTGCCGACCGCGAGGTCGGCGATCAGGCCGATCCTGGCGCCGGCGGCGCGGGCGGCGGCCTGGGCCGCGGCCAGCTCCCAGTCGGCGCGCCATTGCAGCCAGGCATGAAAGGCGATCTCCCCCGCCTGCTCCTGCGCGAAGCGGGCGACCGCCGGATGATCCGGGCGTTGATATTCCGCGGGCCAGTTGCGCCAATCCAGCGCAGAAGGGTTGCCCTGGCTGAGCTTCGTCATCAGCGCTTCGAAAAGCGCATGGCGTTGCTGTTCCGGCCCGAGTTCCGCGCGGACTCTGAGGGCCAGCTCAGGGCTGTGGTACCGGTCGAAACTGTCCCGCAACAAAGCGAGCTTGGCCGCGGCGGCGCGCGGCCAGTCGATCAGCGCCGGGTCATCCGGTGGCGCGGCGTCCTCGGCGATGTGGAGCACGTTGAGCGCCGCGCGGTTGGAAGGGGCGTACGGGCTGAAGCGGGCGAGGTCGGCGGTGAACAGCGCATGCGCCGGGCTGATGGCGATGGCATCAGCACCGCGCTGTGCCGCACCGGCGCAAAACGCCGCGAGGGCGGAAAAATCGCCGATGCCGCCATCATCCTCCCGACGCAGCGCATAGAGCTGCACAGCCAAACCCCAGAGCTTTTCACCCTGCGCCACATCGTCCAGCCTGTAGGCATGGGGCGGCGCCACCGCCAGGACGCATGCGCCATCGCGAAGTTCCAACCGGTGATAGCCGGCTTCCTGCACCGGCGGCAGGACGATGCCGCTCGGGTGCGCGGCTGCCACGCCCTCGATGATTTGCCCCGATTCCAGCGTGAGCCGGAAGCGTCCTGGGGAACCGGGTAAGGAAATCGCCTTCCCGACGGTCGCGGTCACGAGCGGCGGGGTCACATCGTGCGCCGTCTCCGCGTGCAAAGTGGCCAGGCTGTCGTGGATCTGGGAGTCGCTGCCGGCAGGAAAGCCAATCGCCGCGAGAACAGCGCGGAGCGAGTCGTCGGACACCGTCTGTTCGGCGCCATAGACGTCGCGCCATGTGATCTGCAGCCCGGCGGCGCGGGCCAGCTCGTGCAGCGCGTTCATGGGCGCCGCCAGGGGCGGGCGGTAAGGCTGGGCAGCACGTCGTTCTTCAAGCAGGGGCCGTAGAGCAATTCTTCTCCCTCTCCTCACACAAGGCGTCGCAGGCGCAGACCGTTTACGCCGGCCGGGCCCGGACCGAGAATTCAACTTCGCAGGAGGCGGTAGCGGTGGCGAAAGCGCTGCTATGCAGCGTCACGCGCTATGCACCTCGGCGACGTGCAGCAGCCTTGCGGCGATGCCGGCGAGCCCGCGCACCGGGATGCCCAGCCAGCCCGGCCGGTTGGCGGCCTCAAAGCAGATTTCGTGGGCGGATTTCTCAAGGAGAAAAAGGTTCAGCAGAGCGGCCTCGGACTTGGCGTCCGGAGCCCAGCGCGGCACCGCTTGCTGTGCGACGGCGCGGTAAGCATCGTAAAATTGCCCGGAAATTTCCGTGACGAACCGCCCCAGCGGCGCCTGGGAGTCGGTGGGCGCGGTCTGCGACTGCGCGGTCTGCGCCGCCGCATAGTCGAAGGAGCGCAGCAGCCCGGCCACATCGCGCAGCGGCGAGGTTTTGGTGCGGCGGACGTCCAGACTCAATGCCAAATCGCCCCCGAAATGGATGATGTGCACATCGCCGGGGGAGACCAGCACCTGGCCGAGATGAAAATCGCCGTGAATGCGTGTCTGCAGCGTTCCCTCGCCGGCGGCGGCAAGGGGCGGGATGAGGTTCAGGATCGCCTGCCGGTTGGCCAGCAAGAAGGCGGCGGCCTGCGCCTCAGGCTCGGAGGCGCCCGTGAATTGCGCCAGCGTGTCAAAGGCGAGGGAGAGCTGCTCTATGGCTCCTTCACCCCATTTCGTGGCGATGGCGCTGGTCACGGGCTCCGGCGCGAAGGCCGGATCCTCGCTGGGCTGGGCCAGCACGGCGTGCAGTTCCGCGAGGCGCGTGCCAACCGAGCGGGCGAAGCTGGCGTAACCGGATAGCTGGTCCGCCTCGTCATGAAGGTCCTTGTTGCCCAGGCCCATCGTCTCGATGAAGCGGGCAAGATAGTCCTGCGTAAACTGCCACGCGTTGCCTTGGTTCTGGACGAAGTCCTCCGCCACGATCATGCTGTAGCCGGAACCGTCCGTGCGGACCATGGCCACCTCGCCGAGCAGTTTCGGGCTGTTGGCGTAGCCGGCAGCGGTGAGGAAGCGGATCATCTCCACCCTGGGATTGATGCCGTCCATCACCCGGCGGATCAGCTTCAGCATGATTTTCTGGCCGACAATGATCGAGCTGTTGGACTGTTCGGCGGAGAGGCGGCGGATTTCCGGCGCTTGCGGCAACTCCACATCGGCCAGCAGCGGGGTTGGCCGGCAATGGATCTCGCCGCCTTGCACTTTCACCACCGCGCGGGCGCGCAAGGCGCGGATCACGCCAAGGGGGAAGGCATCCACGGCAAACGCATCGGTCAGATAGCCCATACGCCGCCCCTGCCGCACCCGCGCCAGCGCCAGCTGTTGGGGCAGGGGCGAGCTGGTGTCGCCGTCCCAGGAAATGCCGAGCGGCAGCAGATAGCGCTCGCGTCCCGCGCCGAGCTGTACCTCCAGTCCGGTGAGCAGAGTCTCCAGGCTGCGGCCGGGGATTTTGTCACCGCGCACCAGCTTTGCCGACAAGACCTCTTTTTTGTCGGTGACCCAGCGGCGGCGGCGCAGATAGGCGGGCAGGGCCTCGCTCTCGAGAATCTTTTTCGCCACCGGCTCCAGCACGTCACTCAAGCCCGCGCGCAGCACCAAGGTGGCCAGTTCCGGCAGCGGTTCGGAGGGGCGCACATGCCAGGGCGGCAGCGCCGCCTCGGTGGCCAGGATGAACCAGTAGAAACCGTAAGGCGGCAGGGTCAGCAGATAAGGGATCCGGCCGATCGGCGGGAAGCCGGAGCCGCCGAGCAGATCCACCGGCACGCGCCCGGTATAATCGTCAAGCTCCAGCTCGACCGCCTGCGCGGTACGGGAGAGGTTATAGACGCACAAAATCGTCTCCTCCTCCCCCTCAGGGCTGTGGTGCACGCGCAGATAGGCCAGCACTTTGCGGTTGCCGGGATAAAGAAAACGCTGGGCGCCGCGGCCGAAGGCGCCGTGGCGCTTGCGCACCGCCAGCATGCGCCGGGTCCAGTTCAGCAGACTGTGCGGGTCGGCCGCCTGCGCCTCCACATTCACCGCGTTGAACCCGTAGAGCGGGTCCATCACCGGCGGCAGCACCAGATCGGCCGGGTTGGCGCGGGAGAAACCGCCATTGCGGTCGGGCGACCATTGCATCGGCGTGCGCACGCCGTCGCGGTCGCCCAGATGGATGTTGTCGCCCATGCCGATCTCATCGCCATAATAAATCACCGGCGTGCCGGGCATGGAGAGCAGCAGCCCGTTCATCAGCTCGATGCGGCGGCGGTCATGCTCCATCAGCGGCGCCAGACGCCGGCGGATGCCGAGATTGATGCGCGCGCGCCGGTCGGCGGCGTAGGTGTTCCACAGATAGTCCCGCTCGGAATCGGTGACCATTTCAAGCGTCAGCTCGTCATGGTTGCGCAGAAAAATCGCCCATTGGCAGGTTGCCGGAATTTCCGGCGTCTGGCGCATGATGTCGGTGATCGGGAACCGGTCTTCCTGGGCGATCGCCATGTACATTCGCGGCATCAGCGGGAAA
>DATJHR010000132.1:0-28836 GCA_035493735.1 Acidocella sp. | reverse complement strand
CGTGCCGGCGCGCAAACCGGTGCTGTTCATCGCCAATCACTGTTCCTGGATCGACATCATCGCGCTCGGCAGCGTGCTGCCGGGCTGCTTCGTCGCGAAAGGGGCGATCGCCCACTGGCCGTTCATCAAATGGCTGGCGCGGCTGGGGCGCACGGTGTTCGTCTCACGCAGCCGCAGCACGGTGGGCACGGAACAGGCCCAACTGGTGGCCCGGCTGGCGGCGGGGGACAATATCATTCTGTTTCCCGAGGGCACGACCTCCGACGGTACGCGCATATTGCGCTTCTCCACCGCCTTTCTGGCCCTGGCGGAGACGGCGCCCCGGCCTTATGTGCAGCCGGTGACGATTGTTTACGATAAACTTGAGGGGTTTCCGGTGCGGCGCCACGAGCGGCCGGACATTTCCTGGTACGGCGATATGGATCTGGCCTCGCATTACGCGCGCATCGGCCGGCGCCGCCACCTGCACGCGACGATCATCCTGGATGAAGAGATTGCCCCCGGCACCTATGCCAACCGCAAGGCGCTGACCGCGGCGCTGGAAGCCCGCGTCGCGCATAATGCCGCTTCGCTGCGCCAGGGGCGGGACTGGCGATGAGCGAGGACTTGCCCAACAAGGTCGCGGCTTTCTACCAGTTTATCCGCCTGGACGACCCCGGCGCCGTGCGCGAGGAATTCTTAGGCCTGTGCGGCGGCAATATCTGGGGAACGGTGCTGGTGAGCCTGGAAGGGATCAACGGCACGCTGGCCGGAGCGCCGCAAGCGATCGACAGCTTCGTGGCGGCGCTGGCGCGGCCGGCCGCGCACCGCCCGGCCTTCGACCGGCTGGAGCTGAAATTCTCCGCCGCCGGGCCTAAGCATTTCGATCGGCTGAAAATCAAGCTCAAGCGCGAGATCATCACCTTCGGCCGCACGCTGGCGCCGGACGCGCCCGTCGGCCGGGCCGTGGGCACCTGCGAATGGAACCGGCTGATCGACGATCCGGACGTGCTGGTGCTCGACACGCGCAACGGGTTCGAGGTGGAGATGGGCACCTTCGCCCGCGCCACCGACCCTAAACTGACCAGCTTCAGCGCGTTCAAGACCTATGTGGACCGCGAGTTGGCGCATGACAAAAGCCGGAAAATCGCGATGTTCTGCACCGGCGGGATCCGCTGCGAGAAGGCCAGCGCTTATATGATCGAGGCCGGTTTCTCCGAAGTGTACCAGCTGCAAGGCGGGATTCTGCGCTATCTTGAGGAGATGCCGGAAGCCGAAAGCCGGTGGCGTGGCGGCTGTTTCGTGTTCGACCAGCGGATCGCGCTCGGCCACGGGCTCAAGGTCGAGACACCGAAGCTTCATCCTAATTTTCTTGACACGACGCCGGAAAAGGATGCGGAGTAGAGCCATGCAAGGAGGATTCTTTCCGCATTGATTTGCTTGCCGCTGCCGCTCAGACTTTCCGCCGGCATGGCCCGGACCCACGCCGGATGCGGTGCGCGAATGTCTTGCAGGTTCATGCCTTGTAGGTTTGGGAGTTGGTCCCAGTTCGCGCTAAAGCCTGCGCCATTATCTGGTGCAATCTTTAGTGACCGAGTTGTAGGCGTATGAATCCCACGGACCGCGAACCCCGCAAACTGCATGTCGTAACGCATGGCTGCCAGATGAACGTGTACGACAGTGCACGCATGGCGGACCTGTTGGCGCCGCTCGGCTACACCACCGTGGACCAGCCCGAAGGCGCGGATATGGTGATCATGAACACCTGCCATATTCGCGAGCGCGCCGAGGAAAAGGTCTTTTCCGCGCTGGGGCGGCTCAGGGTGATGAAGGAAGAGGGCGGCGGCAAGATGATGATCGCCGTTGCCGGCTGCGTTGCCCAGGCCGAGGGCGAGCTCATTCTCCAACGCGCGCCCTTCGTGGACCTGGTAGTGGGGCCGCAATCCTATCACCGCCTGCCGGAACTCATCGCCAAGGCGCACCGCACGCAAGGCTCCGTGATCGACACGGATTTTCCGGCCGAACCGAAATTCGACTTCCTGCCCGAGACCGGGGCCTCGCAGGGCGTGATCGCCAACCTCACCATTCAGGAAGGCTGCGACAAGTTCTGCTCCTTCTGCGTCGTGCCTTACACGCGCGGCGCCGAAGCTTCGCGTCCGGCGGCGCAGGTGATCGCGGAAGCCAGGCGCATGGTGGCCCAGGGCACGCGCGAAATCGCGTTGCTCGGCCAGAACGTGAACGCCTATCATGGCGAGGGGCCGGACGGGAAAATCTGGTCCCTGGCGCGGCTGCTGGCGGCGCTGGCGGAGATCCCGGACCTCAAGCGGCTGCGCTACACCACCTCCCACCCGAACGACATGACGGACGAGTTGATCCTGGCGCACCGGGACAATCCGCTGCTGATGCCGTTCCTGCATCTGCCGGTGCAATCGGGCTCGGACAAGATCCTCGCCGCCATGAACCGCAAGCATAACGCCGACGCCTTCCGCCGCACCGTCACGCGGCTCCGCGAAGTCCGGCCGGACATGGCCTTCACCTCGGATTTCATCGTCGGCCATCCCGGCGAGACCGATGCGGATTTTGCCGCCACCATGGCGCTGGTGCGCGAAACCGGCTTCGCGCTCGCTTACAGTTTCAAATATTCGCCGCGCCCGGGCACGCCGGCGGCGGGGCTGAAACAACTCGACGAGGCGGTGAAGGATGCGCGCCTGTACGAATTGCAGGCGGAGCTGCGCCGCCAGCAGGACGCGTTCAACGCCGACACGGTGGGGCTGACCACCCCGGTGCTGTTCACCGGCCTCGGGCGCCACGCTGGGCAGATTGCCGGGCGCTCGCTCTATGCCCAGCCGGTGGTGGTCGAGGCCCCTGCCCCGCTCACCGGCGAGGTGCGCATGGTCACCATCACCCACGCCAACCCGAATTCCCTTCTCGGCCGTCTTGAACAGGAGCAAATCGCCGCTTGAGCCAGATCATCGCATCACCGGCTACCGAACCCACTCCCCTGCCGCGGTCATTGACTCTCACCTTCGACAATAATGCCTTGCTGCCGATGCTGCTCGGCGACCATGACCGGCATCTGACCCGCATCGAGCAGCGGCTCGGTGTGCGCCTCGCCTGCCGCGGCAACCGCATTTCCATCACCGGCCAGGCGCTGCAAGTCAGCGCCGCCGAAGCGGCCCTGGGGGCGCTCTACCAGCAATTGCAGAAAGGCGAGATGATCGACGGACCGGCAGTGGACGCCGCGCTGCGCCTGACCGACCCGGCCGGCGAGCCGCGTCTGCCGCTTTCCGACCTGCCGGCGATTCGCACCCGCAAGGGCGCGATCGGTCCGCGCAGCGCCTCGCAGGCTTCCTATATGGACCTGCTCTCGCGCTACGAGATGGTGTTCTCCCTCGGGCCGGCCGGCACCGGCAAGACCTATTTGGCGGTGGCGCAGGCGGTAGCCATGCTCACCTCCGGCAAGGTCGACCGCATCGTGCTCTCCCGCCCGGCGGTAGAAGCCGGCGAGCGGCTCGGCTTCCTGCCCGGCGACATGAAGGAGAAAGTCGACCCGTATCTCCGCCCGCTTTATGATGCGCTGAACGACATGCTGCCGGGCGACCAGTTGACCCGGCGGATGACCACCGGCGAGATCGAGATCGCCCCGCTCGCCTTCATGCGCGGCCGTACGCTCGCCCATGCCTTCGTGATCCTCGACGAGGCGCAGAACACCACGCCGGTGCAGATGAAAATGTTTTTGACCCGCATGGGCGAAGGGACGCGCATGGTCATCACCGGCGACCTCACCCAGATCGACCTGCCGGCGGGCACGCGCTCTGGCCTCGCCGACGCGCTGGAGACGTTGGAAGGCATCTCCGGCATCGGCGTCGCGCGGTTCAACAACGCCGATGTGGTGCGCCACCCGCTGGTGGGGCGGATCGTCGAGGCCTATGATCAGCGCCACGCCGCCGCACGGGAACATGCGCGCGAGCGCCATAGCTGAAAGAGACAATGGAACCTGGAAGTACGAGCCCCTTCGGGGGCGGACTGGTGGTCACGGAACGTCGCTGGCATGCGCATGTGCGGGATATCCCCCGCCTGGTCGCGCGGGCCATGCGGGAAGTGGGCTGCGATGCGGATGTAGTACTGACCGATGACCGCACCATCAAACAGCTCAATGGCCGTGACCGCGGCAAGAACAAGCCGACCAATGTGCTGACCTACGAGCAGCCGGCGGAAATTCTGCTCGGCCTCGGCGTTGTGCGGCGCGAGGCGCAGGCCGCGGGCAAGTCCGTGGCCGCGCATCTGGTGCATCTGCTGGTCCATGGCGCGCTGCATCTGCAAGGCCATGACCATCACCATGTGGGTGACGCCAGGCGCATGGAGGCCGAGGAGGCAAAATTGCTGGCCCGGCTCGGCGTTGCCAATCCATGGAAAAACCGATGAGTTCGGCACTGGGACGATTGCTGCAGCGCCTGCGCAACCAGGAAATGTCGGTGCGCGACTCGATTGCCGAACTGGTGGAGGAGGCGAGCAACGAAGCCTCGTTGGGGCTGACCCCGCATGAACGCTCCCTGATCGCCAATGTGCTGCATTTGCGCGAGATCACCGCCAACGACGTGATGGTGCCGCGCCCCGACATCGTCGCCATGCGCGCCGACGTCACCTTGCCCCAGGCCATCGCCTTGATCCGCCAGGAGGGACATTCGCGCATGCCGGTGTACCGCGAGCATCTCGATGACGTGGTCGGCATGGTGCATATCAAGGACGTGTTCGCCTTCAGCGGCGCGGCGGAAGATTTTTCGCTGGAAAAAATCCTGCGCAAGCCGCTGCTGGTGGCGCCGCAGATTGGCGTGCTCGACCTGCTGCTGCAGATGCGCCAGACGCGCACCCATCTGGCGCTGGTGGTCGATGAATATGGCGGCATCGACGGGCTGGTGACGATCGAAGACCTGGTCGAGACCATCGTCGGCGACATTTCGGACGAGCATGACGAAATCGAAGGGCCGTTGCTGGTGGAGCGCCCGGATGGCGCACTCGACATCAACGGGCTGCTGCCGGTGGAGGAATTCGAGGCGCGGCTGGGGCCGGTGCTCTCCGAGGATGAGCGCGACGCCGACATCGAGACGGTGGGCGGGCTGGTTTTCAATCTCGCAGGCAGGGTTCCGACCAAGGGCGAGATCATCCCGCACCCGTCCGGCCTTGAGTTTCTGGTGCTGGAAGCCGACGCGCGGCGGATCCGCCGGTTGCGCGCGCGCCGCACCGCAACGCCGGCCGCCGAAGAAGTTGCGGCACGCGATGAATCATAAGCAGCCGGAACGGTAAAAAAGAAGCCGCTTTTTGAAAAAAGCGGCGCAAAAACTTCTTCTATGCCGGGTCATGGGCGTTGACGGTGCCAACGCCAATGACCCGGCATAGGTAGAGGTTTTTGCTTCCCCCGTTGCTTGCCTTAGCCGGTGGCATCGCTCAAAAGCCCTACGCAATTCGCATATCGCTCTCATGTCCGGTGGAAGATGCCCGAAAAAGCCCCGATCAAACCTTCGCTCGAAATCATTCTCATCTGCACCGCCTTCGCGGCGGGATCCGTGGATATCATCGCCTTCGCGAAAATGGGCGGGATTCTGGTCTCGGCCATGACCGGCAACCTCGCCTTCCTTGGCTATTATGTCAGCCGCTTCTCCTTCGCCTCGGCGTTCGGCTCGGCCATCGCGCTGGTCGGCTATGTGCTGGGCAGCGCCGCCGGCACGTTGCTCAGCCGCAAGCTCGACCAGCATCCGGCGCTGCGCCTGTTGCTGACGGTGCAGGCGCTGTTGCTCGCCGCCGCGATTGCGGTCTGGCTGTCAGTGTCGCCCCGCAACGGCACGCTGGGCATGGATGCGGTGATCCTCTTCGCCGCGGTAGCGATGGGCATGCAGGCCATCGTCGGCAAGCGCGTGAATTTATCAAACATCCCGACAGTCGTGTTCACCAGCACTCTAACGAACATCGTTATCGGCCTGATTGAGATGCTGGCGAGCGGCAAGGTCACGGTGTCCAGGGACACCAAGCGCCAACTCGCTTCGTTCCTTATGTACGGGGGCGGCGCGCTGGCGACCGGTTACGCGATTTTCTTTGGCTTCCCCTTCTTCATATTCATTCCACTGGCAGTGGTGGTTGTGGCGCTGCTCTCGGAACTGCTGCACCGGGGGTGAGTATACTTGGGCCGTGCCGGTTTCACCGCCACTGGCCTACTTTCCTCGCAAAACAAAATGGCCGGCGCATGAGCGCCGGCCATTTTGTTTTGCCTGGGCCTGTGGCGTTGCCGCCAGCACGGCCCAGACTAACAAAGTTTTTGCGCCGCTTTTTTCAAAAAGCGGCTGCTTTCTTTCTTACTTCAGCGCCGCGCAGAAACGCTGAATGCGGGTGCAGGCCTCACGCAGCGCCTCGGTCGAGGTGGCGTAGCTGATGCGGAAATAGCCGGGATAGATGAAGGCCGAGCCATGCACGGCGGCAACGCCTTCCTCATCCAGAAGGGCGATCACGAAATCCTCGTCGGTCTCGATCTTCTTGCCCTTCGCCGTGGTCTTGCCGATGCAGCCTTGCATCGAGGGGAACACGTAGAACGCGCCTTCCGGCTTGGAGCAAACGATGCCGGGGGCGGCGTTCAGCATATTCACCACCAGGTCGCGGCGTTCCTTATAGACCTCGACCATTTTCGCGATGTCGTCTTCCGGCCCGTTTAGCGCCGCGACGGCGGCGGCCTGGCTCACCGAGGACGTGTTGGAGGTGGACTGGCTCTGCAGCTTGTCCATCGCCTTGATGAGGGCGAGCGGCGCGCCGCAATAGCCGATGCGCCAACCGGTCATGGCATAGGCCTTGGAGCAGCCATTCATGGTGAGGGTGCGGTCGCGCAGGCGCGGCTCGACCTCGACGATGGTGGCCGGCTTGAAGCCGTCATAGACCAGCTTCTCGTAGATGTCGTCCGTGAAGACCCAAATGTTCGGGTGCTTCAGCAGCACGTCGCAAATCGGCCGCAGATCGGCGGCGGAATAGGCCGCACCGGTCGGGTTGCTGGGGGAATTCAGGAACACCCATTTGGTGTTCGGCGTGATCGCGGCCTCGAGATCCTCGGCGCGCATCTTGAAGCCGTTATTCTGGCTGCACGGCACGAACACCGGCTTGGCCTCCGCCAGGGCGACGATATCCGGGTAGCTGACCCAGCACGGGGTGGGAATGACGACCTCATCGCCTGCCTGCACGGTCGCCAGCATGGCGTTGAAGATCACCTGCTTGCCGCCGGTGGAGACGATGATCTCTTCCGGCTTGTAGTCGATGCCGCTGTCGCGCTTGAACTTCGCCACGATCGCCTGGCGCAGCGCCATGGTTCCGGCGACGTCGGTATATTTGGTATCGCCTGCGTTGATCGCCGCGATCGCCGCCTGCTTGATGTGGGCAGGAGTGTCGAAATCCGGCTCACCGGCGGACAGGCTGATGATATCCCGGCCCTCGGCCTTCAACGCCCGGGCCTTGGTGGAAATGGCGATGGTCTGGCTGGGGCTGATGCGGTTCAGGCGGTCGGCGATCAGGGGCATGCTGGGTCTCGATCTGCTGGGAAAAAAACGGCCTGACCCTAGCCTTGCCACGGCGGCGGCGCAACCAGGCGCCGGCCGCGCCCGGCGCATGGCACACGGGTGAGCCCGACCTGAAAATAGGTCAAAAACGTTTCCTTGATGCGAATCGCAACGCAGGAGAAAAGCGCTTATCGCTCATATCAGACTCAAAACAAGACATAAGCGATATTCGTCACCAAGCCGCGCCGGACCCGATGCGGCCATTAAGGAAAGCAAATATCATGACGTCATTCAAATTCGCGCGGTTCGCCCTGCCGGCCCTCACCGCCGCCCTCATCGGGTTCGGCGCCCAGGCCGCGGTCGCCCAGACCAGCGCCGCGCCGAGCACCATGTCGCAGGGGAGCACGTCGCAAGGGAGCATGTCGCAAGGCTCGATGTCCGGCATGAGCATGGCCACGCCGACCACGGCCAAGAAAAAGCACCACGTGGCGGGGCATGTCCTGCCCGCCAGCGAAAAGTTCTCCAGCGTCGCCAGCGCCCAGGCGCATTGCGCGGGTGGGGCGGTGGTCTGGGTTAACACCGGCCATAGCCGGCTGTTCCACAACGCCAGCTCCAAATATTTCGGCAAGACCAAGCACGGCGCTTATGTTTGCGAAAAATCGGCGCTCGCTGCCGGTTATCACGCCGCCAAACACTAGAGAAGAAACTGGGCCGTGCTGGCGAAGCCAACACGGCCCAAATTCCTAGGCCGCCTTGTGCGCCTTGACGAACTTGGCGAAACGATCGCCCAGAACGGTCGCGGTATCCAGATCGCCCTGCACCATCTCATCGACCGAGGCATCCGCCGGGGTCTGCATCAGCGCGCCCGAGAAGCCGCCGATATTGTTCAGATCGTTGCGGGTGGCCGTCTTGGTATTGGCCGGCAAAGTGTCGAGCCCGACCCAGGCCATGCCGTGCTGCATCGCCAGCGTCATCAGGTAGGAAATGGTCAGGAACTTGTCGCCGTTCATCGAGGCCGAGTTGGTGAAACCGGCGGCGAACTTGTCCTTCCAGGCGCGGCCAAACCAGGGCTTCGAGCTGGCATCGGCAAATTTTTTGAACTGCCAGGAGACGCTGCCCATATAGGTGGGCGAGCCGAAAATGATGCCGTCGGCGTTCTGCAGTACCTCCCAGTCGCCGGTCGCGAGGTCGCCCGTCTCGTGATTGATGGCAAGCAGGTGCACGGTGGCGCCGGCCTTGGTGACGCCCGCGGCGACGGCCTCAGCCTGGCGACGGGTGTGGCCGTAGCCGGAGTGATAGACAATGGCGATGTTCGTCATGGATGGTCCTCTTTTAGTGGCACTCAAACGGAGCGCCCGCGCCTTGTCTTATCCGCCCACGGTGCGGAGCGAAACGCCCAAGCCTCGCGGCTGGTCCAACGGCAAGGCAGCTATGCTTTCTCTTAAGCGCGGCGCCGCGCGATTGCCGGGGAGGGCTGAATTCATTAGCTGAACCCAGACACAAACGGAGACCATGACAATGGCGACAGACAACATCATCACCATGCCGTCCGGCGTGAAGTACGAAGACCATGTGGTCGGCACCGGCGCCACGCCGAACAAGGGCCAGATGGTGACCGTGCACTATACCGGCTGGCTGGATGAGAACGGCACCAAGGGCAAGAAATTCGACTCCTCGCGCGACCGCGGCCAGCCCTTCACCTTCAAGATTGGCGTTCAGCAGGTCATTTCCGGCTGGGATCTCGCGGTTGCGACCATGCAGGTGGGCGGGCAGCGCACGCTGATCATCCCGGCCGAGCATGGTTACGGCCAGCGCGGCGCCGGCAGCGTGATCCCGCCCGGCGCGACGCTGATCTTCGACGTGGAATTGCTCGAGGTTAAGTAAGAAAGGAAGTGGCCGCTTTTTGAAAAAAGCGGCGCAAAAACTTCTTCGAAGCTGGGCCTGTGGCAGCGAAACTGGCACGGGCCCAATTAACAAAGTTTTTTTGCTACTTTTTGTTCACAAAAAGTAGCCTTTCTTTCTCGCTGTCCTTTCTACCGCGCTGGGAGAAACACCGTGCCGCCCGGCGCCCACCGCCTGAAGCGGCGGCGGTTGCGCGCCTCGCGCACCATCTGGGTGAAGCAGGCGCTGAGCGCGGCGGGGTCGCCGGTGCGTCGCTCCAGCATGCGCAGGCAGAAATGCACGCGCGCCATGGTCTGGTAATAGTCGGTGAACGCATAGTTCAAAGCGCCGCCGGCCAGGGCTCCGGCAAGCGGCACCGCCTGGGCGAGAAATTTGTCCGAAACGATCAGACCGAAGCGGCCGGCCGCCGCGCGGATCAGCAGCGTGACCGTGAGGTGGTTCATGCCGATGCGCGTCGCCCAATAGCCGGTCTCGGCCTCGTCATCCGCACGGCTTGGGCCGCCCAGCGCCAGGACTTCCAGGCAGGCCCGCCTGGTATCCTCATCCGCCAGATCCTCACCGCTGTCGCGCGCCACCTCAGCGATCGAGCGCAGGATCGTCGCGGTCGTGAAGGGAATGTCGAACACCACGCCCGGCAGGCCGACAAAGCCGGAGGCGACGCCGCTGGCCGTCGTCGCCAAACGATGCAGGGCGTTATTGCGGGGCTGACGCGGCCGCAGCAGCCGTGGGGCGGCATCAAGGCCGAAGGTGGCCAGGGAATAGCTCCGCCAGAGCGTGTCTTCCACAGCCTCCCGCGCGTTCTGCACGAAATCGGCCCAGGCGGCGCCGCCAATACGCTCGCCGGCGTCGAACACGCGATTTTTGATGGCATCGACCTGCCGGCCGAACAAAGAGGTCAGGCGCATCACCGCGCCGCGGGAATCCGCCATAAGCATGGCGGCGTGCCAAAGTTGTGTCCGCTCCTGCAGGGTCAGGAAGGCGGCACTCTCGGCCAGGCTGTCAGGCAGGGGATGGTCGAATTTCATGTCCGACCGGAAGATGAGGTCCGGCAAGGGGAAAAGAAAGGCTACTTTTTGTGAACAAAAAGTAGCAAAAAAACTTTGTTAATTTGGGCCGTGCCAGCTTCGCTGCCACCGGCCCAAATTCAAAGAAGTTTTTTGCGCCGCTTGCGTTAAGCGGCGGCGCTGACGGCCTTCACCGCCTGAACGATTTCCGCGAACGCGGCGGCATCGTCGAAGGCGATGGCGGCAAGCACCTTGCGGTCCAGCTCGAGGCCGGCCTGCTTCAGGCCGAAAATGAACTGGCTGTAGGTCAGGCCGTGCTCGCGCACGGCGGCGTTGATGCGCTGGATCCAGAGCGAACGGAACTCGCGCTTTTTGACGCGGCGGTCGCGATAAGCATAGCGCAGCGCCTTTTCCAGCCGCTCGAGAGCGATGCGGTAATTGGTCGAAGACCGGCCGACATAGCCCTTGGAGAGTTCCAGAACCTTTTTATGACGGGCGTGGGTGGTAACGCCGCGTTTCACACGTGCCATGGCTGCGCCTCCTTAGTTCAGGCCGTAGGGGGCCCACTGCTTGACGGTCAGGCCGTCAGCATGGGTCAGCGTCTGGCTGCCGCGGTTCTGCCGCTTGGCCTTCTGGCTGCGGGCGCTCAGATTGTGGCGCTTCTTGCCGGGGCCGGCCAGCACCTTGCCGGTGGCGGTGATCTTGAACCGCTTTTTGACCGCGGACTTGGTCTTCATCTTCGGCATTTTGGTCTCCTATCGCTGCGCCCCGCCTTGGAAGCGGGGGTCCCGGATATCGGGGCGGCGGCCAGGCATGCCTAAAGGCCCGGACACGCGCGCATCACCTTTGACGGTGAAGCGCGCCGTATAAAGGCTGGGGCGGCGCGTGACAAGGGCGTTTCCCGGCTTGCCAGCAGCCCAGGTAACGGCGAGATTCGCCGCCATGGCGGAGGCACCCCCGGATCAGGCCCAATTATTGGAAGCCGCGTTGAACCATTTGGCGCGCTACGCGGCAAGCGAGGCCGGCATGGCACGCGTGCTGGCGCGCCGGCTCGACCGCTGGGCGCGGGCGAACACGACCGCGGAGAGCGACGGCGCAACAATCGCCGCCGCCGTGCGCCGCGCCAAAGCCGCGATTCCCGGCGTGATCGCGCGGTTAAAAGAACTCGGCGCGTTGAATGACGAGGCGTTCGCCGCCTCACGCGCCAAACGGCTGCGCCGGGAGGGCAAGTCGCGCCGCGCCACTCTGGCGCATCTGGCCGCCAAGGGCATTCGCGCGCCGGACCTCGACGACGACCCTGACCGTGAGCTGGCGGCCGCCTGCGCCTACCTGCGCCGCCGCCGTGCCGGCCCGTTCGGCGCCGCCCCGGAACTTAAAATTCTCGGCGCCATGGCCCGCGGCGGCTTTTCGCAAGATGTTGCCCGCCGGGCGCTGCGCCTGGCCCGTGACGAGGCGGAAGCCCTGATCAAGCGCCTGCATGAATGACCTGCGCCAAGATCGGCGCGTTTGCGTGCCTGCCTCCCAAGCTGGCGCCGTGACCGTAGCGGCCCCCGTCCTTCTATATATATATAAGTCTCGGCCGCCGGCGCTGTTGGCCCCCTCGCGTGCCCGGCGCATAAGATCGGCACGGCAGAAGCAATTCAAAACGAATTCGAAATTTTTGCTCCGTAGCATGAAAACGCTGAATGGCAGAGATGTTGCCACATTTGGCCGGCAAAATTCACAAAGAAGCATTCGCGAATGTCGGTGCCGCATGGGTTTGGCCGAAAAGCCTCCCCCGCTTGGCGAACAAAAATCCGTGATGCCGCGCCGGAACTTGCCGCCGGCATGATCGCCTGGGAAAGGCCCCACCCGTCGATATAGTAACATTTTGTTAGATTGCGTTAAAGCGCCGCGCCGCAAGGTTGCAGCGCGCGCTTGGCCGTGCACAAGCTGCATTCTGTTGTAGCTCCACCCAAGCAGCGCGGCCGGCCGCCCCGGGGAACCCAGGTAACACCGTCATGAGATGCCGAGCACCCGCCTCGGAATCGCCTCCGATCGAGGAAAATTCTGCATCGATGGTCCAGCCTCGGCTGCATCGGCGCGCAACGTCGTCGCCGGCCGCCGCACAGCAACCACAGCGCTAACTGCATCACGATATCCTGCCCCTCAAAGCCAGGAGATGGCCGTCAGTTTTGCTATCACCTTTTCGTGACATGACGGGCCGTCAAAAAACATTCCCTTACCGAAAGTTTTTTATTCTTCACCTTCCATGAAATGGCCTTTAGGACAAAAACATCCGCCCCTGACCACGCGCTGACCTGCCGGCCAGGGCACAAAACGCGGCGTGTCCCGAAAACGGGTTTTTGCATCACCACCCAGGGAACTTCCAGACCTCTTCCTCACGCGCCACGCGCCGTTCCCACCCGCCGAGCGCGACAACCCCAACGTGCAATCGCGTGCCGCATGGGTCGTACCCCTGCCGCATTCGCCGCCCCGCGCCCGAGCTCACGCGGCTTTCTCATGGTATACCACATTCTTGCATTTTCGTAACATGTTAGAGGCCATAACTGGATAAGTCAATAAAAACTAACATGACGTCTTATGCCTTATCGTGTTAGATAGTGGTCATGGCATCCAAAAAACAACTCCCGACAGAAACTGTTGGCGCCCGGATCAGGGCTTTGCGGCTTGCAGCCAATCTCACGCAGGACGAATTTGCGGCCAAACTGAACGTCTCCCGCTCCGCCATCGCGCAGTGGGAAACCGACCGTGCCGGCCAGGTCCGTGACAACATGGAACGAATTGCCAAGGTGCTGAACACCTCTCTTGGCTATCTCGTCTCCGGTGAGACCGGCTCACTAATGGGTGACGAGCTGGCGTTGATGCGCCTGTATCGCGCCTGCTCGTCTGAGGATCGGCGCATGCTGCTCCTCACCGCCCGTCGCCTCGCCCGCACCTGACGCTGCGCCACGCCGCTTTGGCGTGCACGAAGAGCGCCATGGCTTGGCTCAATCGACGCGAGTCGGTTAAGCCAAGCCATGGGGCGTTCCAAAAACTCCAGGGCATGGTTACCTTTTGTTAATCATGCCCGCTTTACCCGCGGGCCGCGCACATGACCCGCTGGCTGCCGGACCATCTTCTTCAGGCATTTGCTGGTGGCAGCGCCAACTTTCTGATCCGCGAACCACCATGAGCCGCCAGGACGACTGACGACAACACGTCATTCCCTCAGGAAAACAAAAGTTTTCGCGCGGATGAATTCCAAGGTTATTGATCCGTACACCATTGATGCGGCTCGACAACCCGACAGACTTGCCTATCGGGAAAATTCTCCTGCTCCACAATAAACTTTCTGCTTAGAGAAACGGCTCCTTTGACCAGCGGCACGATGCCTCACACACATGCCGCGCATGGCGCGGCGGGGGACCGCAACGCCGCGCGCGCCAAGCATTGCGCCTTACCCGCCGTTTGTGAGTTCCGCCATGGCCTGCGGCAGCAGCCGCGCCAGGCGCGCCGCCCATGCCATCTGATCATGTTGATCGCCTATTAGATCCTGACGGATTTCAATCGCCAAATAATCGAGCCCGCCGCGCTCGGCGTGCACCGGAACGCCGAAATCGGTTTCATCGGTCACGCGATAGGGATTGTTCTCCTCCACCACCAGGCCATCCTCCCGCCGCAACAGCGCCGCCAGCGCGTGCGACAAACGCGGGTTGCGGTTGTACAGCACCGCCACGTGCATCTCCCGCGCCCGCTCTAAGTAAACTGGCGTGAAACTATGCATTGCCACGTAAATCGGCTGCTCTTCCCGGGCCGCGATCTGCCGCGCGATTTCCGCGTGATATGGGTCGAAAATCGCCACCTGCCGCGCGTGTTTCTGCGCCGCGGTCAAGCCGCGATTGCCCGGAATGGGCGTCGACTCGCTCACCTCGGGAAAGGCGCTCGGGACGCTGGGCGGCCGGTTGCAATCCACCACCAGCCGCGAATATGTCTGCAGGATCGCCGTGGCATCCAAGGCCGCCGCCAAGCCCCTGGTGACCCCCTCGATGCCGATATCCCAGGCGATGTGCCGCTCCATATCCGCTTCGTTCACACCGAGATCCCCCAGCGCCCGCGGAATCGCGCGCCCCGCATGGTCCGCGGTCAGCAGAAAACGGCTTTTTCCGCCCGGATTCACCACCGTGAAAACGGGTTTTTCGTCCTCATCCAACACTCTCATGCCACCCCTTGTTTACGGCCGCCAGACGATCTCCGATGGCGCTGGCCCATGCGGGTCATATTCAAGAATCTGCCCATTGCCGAGCGAAACCCCGGTGAGGGCCAGAATAAAAGCCCAGTGACTCACCAGCAGCGTGGTCGCGCTATCCTCCCGGGCCATCATCATCTCGCGGAACGCAGCCGCCCGCACGGTGATCTCGGCGATGCTCTCGATGCCCTCCGGCCACCAGCAGTCGCTCAGGTGGGAAAAATCGTGGCGCGGAAAGCGCGCCGCCAGAAGGGCCGGCGGGCTGCCGATATCGCACACGAACGCGGCCCGCTCCCGCACCTCTTGCATCACCCGCACCGGCACATCATGTGTCGCCCGGAACGCCTCAGCGGTCTGCAAGGCCCGTATATAAGGTGAGACGATGATCTGCGTCAGCCTCACCTCCCCAAGCCCGGCCGCCGCCGCTTTCGCCTGCTCATGGCCCAGTGGGGTCAACTCCGGATCCTCGATGCCCGGATCCACGCGCGTCTCGGTAAAATGCAGATTGAAATAGCTTTGCCCGTGCCGCAGCAGAAACATGGGGTGTCTTTCAGAGCAGGTCGTGTTGCCGCATCGCCGGCATGGACGTATGTCGGGTAAGAGTCATAATGGGATTAAGGCCTGTTCCAGACGGGTTCAACCGCCTGCCGGCGCAGGTCACTATCACGAGGTTAGAGGTTTGCAGCCAAATATGTTTCAGGGTCTTGGCGGTTTCCCGGTCGCGCTGGTCATCTTCGCCGGTATTGCGCTGTTTTTGGTGCTGCGCCTGCGCAGTGTGCTGGGCAAGCGTGTCGGCTTCGAGAAGCCGCCGGTCCCACCCGGCCAGACGGCGGGATACAAGAACGGGCCGATCATTGAAGGCCGCGCTTTGCCCCCCGAGAACGCCCGCTCCGTGCCGGACCCGCGCTCGCCCTTGGGCGAACGGCTGATGCAGATCGTCAATCATGACGCCCAGTTCGACCCGCCGAAATTCCTCGACCAGGCCGAAACCGCGTTCCGTATGATCGTCACCGCCTTCGCCGCCGGCGACCGCGCCACGCTGAAAAACCTGCTCACCAACAACGTGTTCCAGACGTTTGAGAGCGCCATCGCCGCGCGCGAGGCGGCCAACCAGCGCCAACGCACGGACATCAAAGCGATTCTCTCCGCCACCATCGAGGACGCGCAACTGGCCGGCGACGAGGCGGCGGTGGTCGTCCGCTTCACCTCCGACCAGGTCAACGTCGCGCTGGACGCTACGGGCACGCCGCTGGGCTCGGAAGCCGTTGCCGAACTCACCGACCTTTGGACGTTCACGCGTAACCTCAAGGGGCGGGAGCCAACCTGGCGCCTCGGCGCGGCACGCAACGGCTGATCCTCATGCGCTATTCCTGGCTCCTCCCTGCTCTGCTCCTCTCCGGCTGCGCCCTGCCCAATACGGGCAGCGTGGCCCCCTTGCCCGGCGGCACCACGGTCTCCCGCGTCGCGCTTTCCCGTCTGCCTGGCTGGGCCACGGGCGATCAGGCCGCAGCGCTTGCCACCTTCGTGCGGAGCTGCCGCACCATCAACCGGATGCCGGCCGACCAGTCGCTTGGTGGCGCGGGTGTGCTCGCCCAGCAGGCCGGCCAGGCCGGGCTCTGGCAGACGGCCTGCAACGCAGCCGAGGATGTCACGCCGGGTGACGAAGCGGCGGCACAAACCTTCTTCCAAACCTATTTCACCGCCTACCGGGTCGACGGCACAGCGCTGATTACCGGCTACTTCGAACCGGAATATCCCGGCTCGGAAAATTACGCCCCCGGCTATACCGTCCCGCTCTACGCGTACCCGGCCGTGCCCGCCCTTGCCGACCTGCCGCGCGCCGCGATCGACCACGGCGCTCTCAACCGCAAGGTGCCGGTCACCGCCTATCTGCGGAGCCCGGTCGACGCCTTCATGCTGGAGATCCAGGGCGCCGGCACCATCAGGCTGCCCGACGGCCACACGCTGCGCGTCGGCTTCGACGGCCAGAACGGCCAGCCTTACACGCCGATCGGCCGCATCCTGGTCCAGGATGGCGACCTCGCCGCCGACGACGTCTCCTTCCAGAGCATTTCCGCCTGGCTGAAGGCGCACCCCCACCAGGCCCAAGTTATCATGGAGCAGAACGCGCGGTACGTGTTCTTGAAGCCGCTCGGAGGCCTGCCGGCTAATGAAGGCGCGCCCGGCGCGCTCGGCGTGCCGCTGACCGCCGGCCGCTCTCTCGCCGTCGACAAGGCCGTCATCCCGCTCGGCATGCCGGTCTACATCACCACCACCGATCCGCTCACACACGCCCCGCTCGACCGCCTCGCCATCACCCAGGATACAGGGGGCGGCATCCATGGCGCCGCGGCGGCGGATCTGTATTTCGGCTCCGGAACGCAGGCCGAAGCCACGGCCGGACGCATGCAGCAACCCGGCGACTTGTACCTCCTCCTGCCAAGGCAAGGCCCCACAACATGACCGCTAAGCCCCGCGTTGCCCTGTTCGTCACCTGCCTCGTCGATCTGCACCGCCCCAGCGTCGGCTTCGCCAGCATCGCGCTGCTGGAGGCGGCGGGATGCACCGTGGAGGTTCCGCGCGCCCAGACCTGCTGCGGCCAGCCCGCCTATAATGCCGGCGATCGCGCCACCGCGCGCGACCTTGCCGCCGGCATTATCACAGCCTTCTCGGCCTACGACTATATTGTGGTGCCGTCCGGCTCCTGCGGCGGCATGCTCGCCAAACATATGCCGCATCTCTTCGACGACGACCCGAATTTGCGCGCCAAGGCCGACCAGCTCGCCGCGAAAACCTACGAGCTGACGTCCTTTCTTGTCGACGTGATGAAGTTCACCCCCACCCCGCCGCCGCTGCCGGTCACCGCCACCTATCATGATTCCTGCGCCGGCCTGCGCGAGCTCGGTGTCAAAGCCCAGCCCCGCGCCTTGCTCGGCGCCGTCCCCGGCCTCACCCTGACGGAAATGACCGAGCCGGAAATCTGCTGCGGCTTCGGCGGCACGTTCTGCGTCAAATATCCTGATATCTCGACGCGCATGGTGGCGGAAAAGGCCGCCGACATCGCCGCGACGGAGGCGGAGCTTCTGCTCGCGGGCGACATGGGCTGCCTGCTGAATATGGCCGGCCGCCTGTCGCGGGACGGCGCGCCGGTCGAGGTCCGCCATGTCGCCGAAGTCCTGGCCGGCGTGACCCGCGACACGGCCGCCATCGGCAAGCCAACTGCATGATCTCCCTTGCGAGCGGCGTCGCAACCCTTTAAATCCTCGCCCTTATGGCGATAGTTTGGCCCGTGTGATCTTGCGTTCAGCGATACATAAAGGCCCGGACGACCGCCTGCGGCTTGGCGCACTGCTTGGCGTGCTGGGCGTGGTTTACGGCGATATCGGCACCAGCCCGCTTTACGCCCTGCAAGCCAGCTTGGCTTATTTCACCAAGACCGGCCTGCAATATGCCGACATTTTCGGCGTGCTGTCCCTGATCTTCTGGGCGCTGATCATCACCGTCACGCTTAAATATGTCACCTTCGTCATGCGCGCCGACAATCACGGCGAGGGCGGCATTCTCGCCCTCATGGCCCTGGCGCAGCGCGTCGCCCGCTCCTCCCGCGCCCACGCCGCGCTCGGCATCGTCGGCATCATCGGTGCCGGCCTGTTCTTCGGGGACGGCATGATCACCCCGGCCATCTCCGTGCTTTCCGCCGTCGCGGGGCTGGAGGTCGTCTCCCCCGCTTTCGGCGCCGCGGTCGATCCTATCGCCCTGGTGATCATCATGGCGCTGTTCCTCTCGCAGAGCCGCGGCACCGGGTCGATCGGCCGCGCCTTCGGCCCGATCATGACCGTCTGGTTCCTGGTCATCGGCATTCTCGGCCTGCTGCAGATCATTCAGCATCCTTTCGTGCTGCAGGCGCTGATCCCGGGCTACGGCGTCCATTTCGTCATGCGCCACACCTACCTGGCCTTCATCGCGCTGGGCGCGGTGGTGCTGGCCGTCACCGGCGCCGAAGCCCTGTATGCCGATATGAGCCATTTCGGCCGCCGGCCGATCCGCGTCGCCTGGACCTGGTTCGTCCTGCCCTCCCTGCTGTTGAATTATTTCGGCCAGGGCGCCCTGATCATCGCCAACCCCGCCGCGATCAGCAACCCGTTCTTCAATCTCGCCCCGCACGCCATGCAATTGCCGCTGGTCGTGCTCTCCACACTTGCCACCATCATCGCGAGCCAGGCCGTCATCACCGGCGCCTTCTCCATCACACGGCAATGCATCCAGCTCGGCCTGTTCCCGCGCATGGAAGTCCGCCACACCAGCACAACCGAGGAAGGCCAGATCTACGTGCCGCAGGTCAACGGCCTGCTCGCGGTCGGCGTCGTGCTGCTGGTGCTCGCCTTCAGGACAAGTGACGCGCTGGCCTGGGCCTATGGCATCGCGGTCACCGGCACGTTCCTCTGCACGAACATTCTCGCCATGGCCGTGTTCCGCCGCCAGTTCGGCTGGTCGCGCGCTACCACCTTTAGCGTGTTCGGCTTCTTCGGCTTCGTGGATCTCTCCTTCTTTGCCTCGAATACGCTGAAATTCATCGATGGCGGCTGGGTGCCATTGGTCATCGGCCTATGCTTGGTCCTGGTCATGACCACCTGGAAGCGCGGCCGCAGCCTGATCCTGGCGCGCTGGACCCAGGACAGCCTGCCGCTGGGCTCATTCCTCGCCCGCCTGCCGCAATCGCGCATCCTGCGCGTCCCCGGCACCGCGGTGTTCCTCACCGGCAATCTCGATTTCGTGCCGAACGCCCTGCTCCACAATCTCAAGCACAACAAGGTGCTGCACGAGCGGGTCTTTTTCGTCACCGTGCGCAATCTCGACGTGCCGCAGGCCGCACCAGACCAGCGCGCCCATGCGGAAGAAGCCGCCCCCGGTATCTATAAGATCACGCTCAATTACGGTTTCATGGAAAGCCCGAACGTGCCACACGGCCTGGAAAGCCTGGCTACCAAGGGCATCGACTTCAAACCGATGCAGACCAGCTATTTCCTCGGCCGCGAGACCGTGGTCCCCGCCTCGGTGCCGAAACTCCGCTTCGTCCGCCGCGCCTTGTTCCTGTTCATGGCCCGCAATGCCGTCTCGGCCACGGAGTTCTTCCGTATTCCCAGCGACCGCGTGGTCGAACTCGGCGTGCGGATTGCGATTTAAGCAAGTGGCCGCTTTTTGAAAAAAGCGGCGCAAAAACTTCTTGGACAACGGGCCGGTGGCGTTGAAACCAGCACGGGCCCAGGTTAGCAAAGTTTTTTTGCTACTTTTTGTTCACAAAAAGTAGCCTTTCTTCTTTACCTGCTTTGCTGTTCCAGCAACGCCTGCGCGCACGCGCGGCACGCCGCAGCGTCCGCCACGCAGCCGCCCTGGCGCCACCAGTCACGCACCTGCTGCAGCAAGGCCCCCATGGCCGGCCCCGGCATCAGCCCAAGCGCCTGCAGGTCCCGCCCCTGTAACGGAAAAACCGGCCGTTTCATTGCCGCGAGGCGCGCACGGATGTCTTGCCAGCCGTCTCCTGGTGCGAGCCATGTGCGTCCGGCGAGGACCTCGGCCGGTTCCGCCTCCAGGCCCCGCCGCAAATCGTCATCCGCGGCATCCAGGGTCAGCGTATTCGCGGTGGTTAGCGCCGCGAGTTCCGCCGCTTCCGCCTTGCTCAGCCGCCACCGGGCGGCGAATTTTTCGGCCACGGTTGTTTCACCCGGCAGCAAAGCCGCCAGCCTGAGGAGCGGAATATCCGGCGCGCCGCGCCGGAGCAGCAACGCGAACCGGTCCAGATCGGCATCCGGCAGCACGAGATCCAGGACCCCGGTTTGTCCCATCAGCCGCACCGCCACGCGCGGGTCCGGCGCCGCGAGGATCCGCTTCAGCTCGCTCCACACCCGTTCCGCCGAAAGACTGTTCACGCCGTCCCGCAGCTTGGCAATGGCCGCCACCGCTTCTGCGTCGGGCGCGCCGTGTCCGTAGCGCGCGAAAAACCGGAAGAAGCGGAAAATCCGCAAATAATCTTCCTCGATCCGCGCCGCCGCCGCGCCGACGAAGCGCACCCGCCCCGCCGCGAGATCCTCCCGCCCGCCAAAATAATCGAACACGGTGCCATCCCGCGCGGCCGACATGGCATTGATGGTGAAGTCCCGCCGGCTGGCATCGAGCTTCCAGTCATCGACGAAAGCCACCACAGCCCGGCGCCCGTCCGTCTCCACATCGCGCCGCAGGCTGGTCACCTCGAAACTGCGTTCCGGCGTCACCACGGTCACCGTGCCATGCTCGATTCCGGTCGGGATCACTTTTAGCCCCGCCGCCCGCGCCCGCGCCATCACCGTCTCCGGGGCCAAGGGCACAGCGAAATCCACATCCGCCACCGCACAGCCGGCGAGCATGTCGCGCACCGCGCCACCGACCATCCGCGCTTCCGGCAAGGCCGCCCACAGCGACGCCATGCCCGGCAGCTCGATCATGCCGGCCCCCGCAGCCGCTGCGCCAAACTCAGCAGAATCCGCGCCGTTGCCCCCCAGATCACGTGCTCCTCATGGGGCCAGACCCAGAATTTATAGTCCGCGCCGCGCCGCACGGCGTGGCGTTGCTGCGGCAGCGCCGGGTCCAGAAGTGCTGTGAATGGCAGGCAGAACACCTCCTCCACTTCCCGCGGATCCGGCATGAAGCGCACATTTTGCGGCACCAACGCGATCACGGGCGCGATGTGAAAGCCGGTGCCGGTAATGCAGTCATCCATCCGCCCGAGAACGTCCGCCTGCGCCGGATTGAGGCCGATCTCCTCCGCCGCCTCGCGCAAGGCCGCCGCCTCCACCGAAGCGTCCCCCGCCTCGATCTTACCACCGGGGAACGACACCTGGCCGGCATGCGCGCTCATGCGCGCGCTGCGCCGCGTCAGCCACACGCCGCGCGCGGGCTCCAGCGGCACCAGCACCGCGGCCGGCCGGTTCGCCGCCGCCGCCAAGGCGTTGTGCGCCAGGCCGGGCGGCAACAGGCGCCGCAGCGCCGCCTCGTCCATCATCTCAGCCATGCGGAGGATTATTTCGCGTCGCAGGTGGGCAGGTCGCCGAGCGAGAAGAACATCCCGTCGCTCCACACGCCCAGCACCTTGCGGCCCCGCACCATGCCGGGCTCGGCCAGCGCCACCAGCTCGTAATAGGTCGCGCGGTTGATCCGCGCCTCAATCGGGAATTTGCCTTTGCCATCACGCACATGAAGATACGGCGTCGGCTCGCAGTTCAACAAATCGTGTCTGATGCGGATCGGATGCTCAGGGCCAGCGGTAATGCACTGGTCCACATTGGTCCGAAAACAAAGGGTCTGCTGGCGGCCCTGCCCGCACCATTCCAGCTCCACCGCCACGAACGGCACGTCCTCGACTTCGATCCGCCCGCGCTCGGTGGGGGTTTCCAGCAGGTAAGTGCCCTCCTCATCACGTTGCAGCACGGTCGAGAACAGGCAAACCATCGGCTTTCGGGCGATTGGGCTGCCGCGATACAACCAGGAGCCATCGCGCTTGATAATGAATGGCAGGTTTCCGCAATCACCAACGCAGTTCCCAGGGCCGGCCGTCGAGCTGCTCACCATCCCCCTTTCAGTCACAATCGCGCTTTTCCTTGCCACCGATGTTCTCAATCGCCCGAGATATAGGTAGCATCATAATGCAATCAAATGGGCAAGATCGTTCATATGACTGAAACGACGATGATTGACGAGAGACTGGACAACACGATGCGTGCCGCGCAGGCCGCGCGGGACGCGGTCGGTCAGGTGATTATCGGCCAGCAGGACGTGGTGGAGCAGACGCTGATCGCTTTGCTCAGCGGCGGCCATGCCCTGCTCACCGGCGTGCCCGGCCTCGGCAAGACCCGGCTGGTGGAAACGCTGGGGCTGGTGCTCGGCCTCGCCAGCCAGCGCATCCAGTTCACCCCCGACCTGATGCCCTCGGACATTCTCGGCAGCGAAGTGCTGGATGACACGCCCGAAGGCCGCCGCTTCCGCTTCATCCCCGGCCCGGTCTTCACCGAACTGCTGATGGCCGACGAGATCAACCGCGCCAGCCCGCGCACCCAGTCCGCGCTGCTGCAGGCCATGGCCGAGGGCCATGTTGCCGTCGCCGGCAGCAACCGCCTGGTCTCCATCCCGTTCCATGTGCTTGCCACGCAGAACCCGCTCGAACAGGAAGGCACCTATCCGCTGCCCGAAGCGCAGCTTGACCGTTTCCTTCTCGACATCCGCATCGACTATCCCAGCGCCGAGGATGAGCGGGCGATGTTGATCGCCACCACCGGCACCGCCCGGACAACGCCCGTTCAGGTCATGAGCGCGGCGGACTTGCTGGAAGCCCAGCGTTTGGTCCGCGCCATGCCGGTCGGCGCCTCGGTGGTGGACGCGATCCTCAGCCTGGTGCGCGGCGCCCGGCCGGAATCCCCCTCGCTGCCGGAACTGCGCAACGAACTTTCCTGGGGTCCCGGTCCGCGCGCCGCGCAGGCGCTGATGCTGGCGGTCCGTGCCCGCGCTTTGCTCGACAACCGGCTGGCCCCCAGCGTTGACGACGTCGCCGCCCTGGCCGCCCCGGCTTTGCGCCATCGCATGTCGCTCACCTTCACGGCCCGCGCCGCGGGCCAAGATCTCGACGGCCTGATCCAAAGGCTCGTCGCCCGGCTTTGAGCGCGCCGAAAACGCTGCTGGACGCGCAGGCCCTCGCCGAGGGGCTGCCAAAACTCATCCTCGCCGCCGAACGGCTTGCCTTCGTCGCCGCCCCTGGCCTGCATGGCCGCCGCCGGGCCGGCCCCGGCGAGACGTTCTGGCAATTCCGCGATTTCAGTGTCGGCGACGATGCGCGGCGCATCGACTGGCGGCGCAGCGCCCGCGGCGACCGCCTCTATTTGCGAGAGCGCGAATGGGAGGCGCAGGCCAGCCTCTCCTTGCAGTTGCAGGACACGCCGAGCCTCGCTTTCTCCAGCGACAAAAGCGTGCCGACCAAGCGCGACCGTGCGGTCCTGCTGTTGCTGGCGCTCGGCGCGATCCTGCTGCGCAGCGGCGAACGCGTGTCATTGTACGGCCGCACCACGCCGCTCACCGGGCCGCGCGCTTTGCCCACGATCGCCGCGACCCTGATCGGCGGGCACGGCGGCGCCGAGGCCGATCCCGACCCGAAGGCCCGCCGTGTCGTGTTTGGCGATTTTCTCGTTCCCAATCCCAGGTTCGCGCGCCAGCCCGGCGGGGCGGCGATGCAGATTCTCGACCCCGCCGAATGCGATTTTCCCTATCGCGGCCGCATCCTTTTCGAAGGTTTTTCCCGCGAAGCGGAGCTTGAAGCCAGCCACGCGGAGGGCTGGGCGCAGACCTATCGCGCCCGCATCGCCGCACAGCGCGAAAGCGTCGCCCGCGCCGCCATGGAGGCCGGCCAAACGCCGCTCTTCCACCGCACCGACCATCCTCCCGCGCAGGCGCTGGCTGCTTTATATAACGCGTTGCTGCACCGATGATCTTTGCCGCCCCCCTGGCGCTCGCGGCGCTGGTGCTGCTCCCGGCTTTGTATTTCATCCTGCGCCTCACGCCGCCGGCGCCGCGCCGCCTGCGCTTCCCGCCCGTCGCCCTGCTGCGCGACCTGCCCGACACCGAATCGACACCGAACCGGCTGCCGCTTTGGATGCTGCTGCTCCGCCTGCTGGCCGCGGCCTTGCTCATCATCGGCTTTGCCGGCCCCACGCTGCGCCCGCCCCCGGTCCTGCCCGGCAGCGGCCCGGTGCTGCTGGTCATCGACAATGGCTGGGCCGCCGCCGCCGCCTGGCCGCAACTCACCGCCGCCGCGCAACGGATCATTGCCGCCGCCCAGGCGCAGGGCCGCGGCGTCGCCTTGCTCGCCACCGCGCGGGATGCCACCAACGCACCGCTGGCTTTGCCCGATGTCACCGACGCCGCCACCGCCGCCCGCCATCTTTCTGACCTGCAGCCGCAACCCTGGCCGAGCGACCGGCCGGCCGCCACCGCCCTTTTGCGCAGCGCGCCGGAACGCACGCGCTTCTACCTCGCCGACGGCTCCGGCGGCGATGATTTTTCCGCCTTCCTGCGGGCGCTTCACCCGACCCGCATCCTCAAGCCCTTCACTCTGCCGCCGCTGCTCGGCCCACCGACGCTTGCGCCCAATGGCCGCCTCATCGTGCACGCCATTTCCAATCCCGGCGAGGAGCCCGTGCTCGCGGAAACCGCCACCGGCGTCGTCCTCGCCCGGCAGGCTTTCAACGCCTCCGGCAATGCCGTGTTCGCCCTGCCACCCAGCCTGCAAAACGGCATCGCCCGGCTCGTCCTGGCCGGCGATCCCACCGCCGGCGCCACCGCCCTCGCGGATTCCTCGCTGCATACCACCTTGGCCGGGCTCGACACGAGCAGCGCCAAGGCGGAAACGCCCTTTCTCGGCACACTCTATTATCTACGCCGCGCACTGCCAGCCTCCACCCGCATCACCACCGGCACGCTGGCGCAACTCATTGCCGCGCATCCGGGCGTGATCTTTCTGACCGACACGCCGCTCTCCGCCACCGAGCAGGACGCCGCGCGCCGCTATGTCGAGGCCGGCGGCGTGCTGGTCCGCTTCGCCGGGCCACAGACCGCCGACATGCCGGACCGCCTCAACGCCGACCCGTTGCTCCGCGGCGACCGCCGGCTGGGCGGCGCGTTGAGCTGGACCACGGCGGAAACCCTCGCCCCCTTTCCGGCCGCCAGCCCCTTCGCCGGCCTCACCCCAGACCACAAAGTCACCGTCTCACGCCAGCTCCTGGCCGATCCGGCCGGCCTCGCCCCTGGTACGGTGTGGGCCTCGCTCAACGACGGCACGCCGCTGATCCTCGGCCAAACCATCGGCCGCGGCACGTTGGTGAACATCCTCACCTCGGCCAACACCGCCTGGTCGAATCTCGTGCTCTCCGGCCTCTATCCACAAGTTTTGGCCCGGCTGACCGCGCTCAGCCAAAACGTGCCATCCGCCGGCGGCACCGCTCAGCCGCTCAGCGCCGTGCTGAACGCCTTTGGCACGCTCACCGCCCCCACCGCCCCGGCCGCGCTGACGCCGGCACGCCGCGATACCGTCATGATCTCCGCCACGCAGCCGCCCGGCTTGTACGGCCCCGGCGACGGGGCGATCGCGCTCAATCTCGCCCAGCACATTCCCCCTCTTACCGCGGCCCGGCTGCCGGGCGCGCAGCCGCTCGGCGACGCCACCCCGCCGCAACGGCTCGGCCCCGACCTGATCGCCGCCGCGGTGCTGCTCCTGGCGCTCGACCTGCTGATCTCGCTCGCTTTGCGCGGCGCGTTTTCCCGCCGCCGCTGGGGTTTTCTTAGTCTGCTCCTGCTTTTGCCCGGCCTCCCGCCGGCCGCGCATGCGCAAAATGCCGCCCTGCAGACCGAACTCGGCTATATTGTCACGAACGACCAGGCCACCGACAAACTTTCCGCCGACGCGCTTGCTTCGCTTTCGACGTCGGTCTCGGCCCATACATCCGTAACGCTCGGGCCGCCCGCCAGCCTCGTCCCAGGCCGCGATGATCTCAGCCTCTACCCGCTGATCTATTGGCCGTTGCGGCCCGGCGCGCCGCCGCCAGGCACTGCCGCCTGCGCGGCCCTGAGCAGCTATGTCAGCCATGGCGGGCTGCTGATGATCGACACCCAAGGCGGCGATGCGGACGCCCCCGGCTCCGGCGCCGGCTTTGGCGACGGCGCCGTTGCCACCTTCGCCCACGACACCGCCTGCCTTAACCTGCCGCCCCTGGAAAAGCTCACCACCGCCAACGTGCTGGCGCATAGCTTCTACATCATTCCCGATTTCCCCGGCCGTTTCATCGGCGCGCCGGTGCTGATCGCGACGAGTGCCGGGCGCGACGCTGACAACGTCACCCCCATCATCGTGGGCCAAAACGATTGGGCCGGCGCCTGGGCGCGCGATGCCACCGGCAACGGGGAGGAAACGCCGATCCCCGGCGGCGAGGCGCAACGCCTCATTGCCGACCGTTTCGGCATCAATCTGGTGATCTATGCCCTCACCGGCAGCTACAAGGCCGACCAGAATTCCGCGCCGGCCTTGCTGGACCAGTTGCAGCCATGAACGCCCAGATCACCTTCAGCCCGTTGCTGCCCTGGCCGGTCATCATCGCGCTCGCGGTGCTCACGCTGCTGCCTTGCCTGCTGGCATTGGTCACGCGCCGCCGCGGCGGCCTGCTGCGCCTCGCCGGCTTCGCGTTGCTGGTCATCATTCTCGCCGGCCCGCGCTGGACGGAACAGACCGCGCAGAAACTCCCCGATGTCGCGCTCGTCCTGGTCGACCAGTCTCCCTCGATGGATATCGGCACGCGCCGCGCCATGGCCGCCCGCGCCCTTGCGGCCCTGCGCGCCAGCGCCGGGCGGACCGGCGCAACGCACCTGATCGTCGCCGACATTCCGCCCGCCGAGAGCGGCGGCACGCAGATCCTCCCCGCGTTGCACCAGGCCCTCGCCAACATCCAGCCCGACCAATTATCCGGCATCATCGCCATCACCGATGGCCAAATCGCCGATCTCTCCGGCTTGCCGCATGGCCCGCCGTTTTCCGCCCTGCTGACCGCCTCTGCTGCGGAAACCGACCGCGAGTTGCGGCTCGACAACGCCCCTGCCTTCGGCCTGGTCGGCCAGACCGTGCCTTTGCGCCTGACCGTGTACGATCATGGCGCGGATGATGCCGGCACCATCGTGCCCGTGACCGTGACCGAAGACGGCCAGCCGGTCGCCACGGCTTCGGCGGTCGTCGGCCAGCCTTTCACCGTGAGCCTGCCGGTCCATCATGCCGGCCCGGCGGTGATCGTCGCCTCCGCACCGCCGCTCGCCGGCGCGGTCAGCGCGATCAACGACCAGGCCGCCTTCACCCTCACCGGCATTCATAAGCGCCTCAATGTCCTGCTGGTGTCCGGCAGCCCCAACCAGGGCGAGCGCGCCTGGCGCCTGCTGCTCAAATCCGACCCGGCGGTGCAGCTCGTCCATTTCACCATTCTGCGCCTGCCCGGCGAGCCGCTTGACGCCGACCCGCGGGACATCGCCCTGGTGCCCTTTCCGGTGCGAGAGTTGTTCGAGACCGACATTGGCAAGTTCGACCTGATCATCCTCGACCAGTTCAACGCCAACGACCTGCTGCCGACGGAATATCTCGCGAATATCGGCGCCTATGTGCAGAATGGCGGCGCGCTGTTGGCCGAGGTCGGGCCGGAATTCGCCGGACCGGGTAGCTTGGCCGGCTCGCCTCTGGGCCCGGTCCTGCCCGCCATTCCGGCCGCTCCCGGCACAGTGACGCAGGATTTTTCCCCCCTCATCACGCCGCTCGGCGCGCGCGATCCCGTGACCGCCTCGTTTACGAAACAGAAGCTTCCTCCGTGGGACCGCATGGAAGCCGCCACCCCGAGCGCGGGCAGTCTTGTGCTGATGACCGGCGCGGACAATCTGCCCTTGCTCGTGCTGGGCCGCGCCGGCAAGGGCCGCTCCGGCATTCTGCTGTCCGACCAGCTCTGGCTGTGGACCCGCGGCGGCGCGCATGCCGGTCCGGCCCTGCCTTTGCTGCGCCGCCTTGTGCACTGGTTCCTGCACGAACCGGCGCTGGAGGCCGAGGCGCTGACCGCCACCGTCGCCCATGACCACTTGATCATCGACCGCCGCACCCTCAGCCCCTCTTATCCCGGCGATGCCACCGTCATCGATCCGGACGGGCAGGCCAACACCCTGCCGCTCACGCGCACCGCCCCGGGGCGCTACACGGCCACACTGGCTTTGAAGAAAAGCACCGGCGTGTGGAAAATCAGCGAAGGCGGCGACACCGCCTATGCCGTCGCCGCGCCGGAAAACGCGGCCGAGTACCACGACCTCGCCGCCACTGCCGCCAAAGTGCGGGGCCTCGCGCGCAACGTCGTCTGGCTCGGCCGCGACCCCACCCCCGCGCTCGGCCCGCTGCTCACCCCCCGGCACGCGGTGCAGATCACCGGCACCTCCAGCCTGCCGCTTCTACCACCCCTGCCGGCCCTGCTGGTTGCCCTGGCTCTGATCACTGCGGCATGGTGGCGCGAAAATGGAGCACCTGCATGACCACCCCCGCCCACGCCGTCATCGCCGCCTATTACGCCGCCTTCAATGCCGGCGACATTCCCGCCTTTCTCGATCTGCT
>DATJHR010000131.1:0-5925 GCA_035493735.1 Acidocella sp. | reverse complement strand
GCCAGCCCCTCGATGGTGGTGACATGGGCGCCCTCGGCCTGCACCGCCAGCATCGTACAGGATTTCACGGATTTGCCGTCGAGGCTGATCACACAGGCGCCGCATTGGCTGGTGTCGCAACCGATATGCGTGCCGGTCAGGCCAAGCGGGCCACGGAGAAATTCGACGAGCAGCGTCCTCGCCTCGACCTCCGCCGTTACCGGCTTCTTGTTCACGGTTAGGGAAAGCTGGGGCATTCTTCGGCTCCATTCGTTATTCGTTGCGCTGGCGCATGTGAGCGTCCCCGGACCCAAGCGTCAAGCTGGCAGTGCCAGGGCTTGCCCATCGCGGCTCAAGCAGATCAAGGAAAACGGGCGGCTTTTTGCCGAAAGCGGCGCAAAAACTTTTGCTGGAAAGCAACAGGATGCTTCCACATCCGCGCATATTGCTCTAACGCGGACCAAAAGCATGTCCCGCAACTCCGTCGCCCGGCAGGTCCTGTCGCTTCTTGATGCTGGTGTCCTGCTGCTGGCGCGCACGGGCTTGAGCGCGGATTTCATCCGCTTCGGCATCGTCGGCGCGCTCGGTTTCTGTTGGGACACCGCGACCGTCTATGCCACGAAAAGCCATTTCGGCCTGTACATTGCCGGCGCGCTGGGCTTCCTCGTCGCCGCCACGGCAAACTGGATGATCAACCGCTGGTGGACCTTCCGCCACCAGGTCCATGCCGCCGCGCATGTGCAATGGCTGAAATTCCTCGCCGCCAATTTCATCGGCTTCATTTTCAACCGCGGCACATTCTTCACCCTGGTCACGCTCAGCGCGCTGTGCCGCGCGCAACCGGTGCTGGCGATCATCGCCGGCACGGCGGCCGGGCTGGTGTTTAACTATTTCCTTTCCAAAAAATTAGTTTTTCGTTAATTTTACCTCGGATTGACGATTCGAAATCGTAACAATCTGAGGTGATAGGATGTCTGGCATACATGCCTCGGCCAAGCCTGCAACGAGGTGGAAATACGACCAACTGGCGGTGCCGAAGCGATCCCACGGCCTGCGCGCCGGGGCTGCGGACGTCACCCAAGCCGCGCGCGGCCTGGCCCGCGGCGCGCTCATCCCCCGCGCTACCGGCCGCGCCGCGGGTCCTGCGGGCCGGACGTTGATCGTCTGTCACGACTCTTGCCCAGCCGGGCTGCTATCGGCCCTGAATAGCCATGGCATTTCGGCGAAAAATCCGGAAATCATGTTTCTTGCCGAGCCCCTCACCCAGGAGGCCATACACCACCGCCTGCGCGAGCTTGCCGATAAAAAAATCCAGGACATCGTGTTCCTGTACCATCCGGGGTTGGACCACCTCGCCGCCACGCCGGAGCTGCTGGTCGAGTTTCTCACGTTGCCCGCGCGAATCTGGATCGGCTTCGACATCGCCGGAAACTTCCCGAAATTTTTGCTCAGCGGGCGCGACACTTACCGGATCGTGCCGGTGGCGTGCCATTACGTTTCCTCCCTCAACCTGACGAAGCGGCTGTTCGACGTGCTTGCCGCGTCGCTCATGCTCGTCGCTTTCTCGCCGCTGTTGCTGCTCGCCGCCGTGCTGGTGAAGGCGAGCGGCCCCGGGCCGATCATTTTCCGGCAAGCCCGAATCGGCGCGCAAGGGCGGGTTTTCACCATGCTGAAATTCCGCACCCTGATCTTTGCGCCCGGTGCGCCCTTCTCTCAGGTTCAACGCAACGATGCGCGGGTGACGAGGGTCGGGCGGGTTTTACGCCGCACCTCTCTCGATGAGCTGCTGCAACTCATCAACGTCCTCAAGGGCGAGATGTCCCTGGTTGGACCGCGCCCGCACGCGCCCGAAACCGCCGTGGAAGGCGTGCGGTTCGAGGATGCCGTGCGGTTCTACCGGCTGCGCCACCGGGTGAAGCCGGGCATGACCGGGCTGGCGCAAATCCGCGGCCAGCGCGGCGCCACGCCGCATGTGACCACACTGGAACAGCGCCTGGCGTCGGATCTCGAATATATCCATTCCTGGTCGCTCTGGCTGGATGTCATGATCCTGCTCCGCACCGTTCCGGCGATTTTGCGTCCGCAAAATGCCTGGTGATGCGCCGAGATTGATTGCCGGGAGCAGACCCGCTCCTGGCGCCTATGACGCGGATATCGTGATCCTGTGCCTGGAGCGACCGGCGGAAACCTGCGCCGCAATCCGCTCGGCTTTGGCGCAGCGCGGCGGGGTGTTTCATGTCAGCGTGCTGGACCAGAATTCCAGCCTGGAAACCATCCGGGCCCTAACCACCGCCTTTGCCAACGCGCCGCGCTTTGCCCTGTACCGGGCCGCGCAAAATCTCGGGGTCGGCGGCGGCCGGAACTTTCTCGGGGCTTGCGGCCATGGGAGGATCATCGTCGGGCTCGACAATGACGCGGTGTTCCACGACCCGTGGACCGTCGCCGGCGCCCTCAAAATCTTCCTCCGCCGCCCGGAACTGGGCGCGCTCGGCTTCAACATTCTCAGCGCCGACGGGGCGGCGCCAGACCTTGCGAGCTGGGGCTATCCGCGGCTTTTGCAGCCGAAATTCCGCGAAAAATTCGACACCACCACCTTCGTCGGCGCCGGCCACGCGATCCGCCGCGCCACTTGGCAGGCGGTCGGCGGCTACGACCCCAGCCTGTTTTTCACCTGGGAGGAATATGATTTCTGCCTGGCCGCGATCTCCCGGCAATGGCGGATCGCTTATGACGGGTCGCTGGCCGTGCGACACAGCGGCGCCGCCATGGCACGCATCGGCTGGGACGGCACGCGCATGACCGCCTATGTCCGCAACCGGCTGCTGATCAGCCGCAAATGGGGGCTGTCCTGGGGCGCGCTTGCCCCGCGAATTTGCGCCTACGCCCTGCGCGGCGCGGTCAATGGCTGCCTGCCGGCGACGCTGACCGGCATCGCCCAGGCTTGGCGCGCGAAAACGCCCCGCGGCCGCCCGATGCCGAAAGCCATGCGCGCCTATGTAAGCGCACACGAAACCCGGCATCGCGGCTCCTGGTTCGACCGGCTGCGGCTTGAAGTGCTAAGCAAGGTAGGAAAGGGCTTCTTTTTTGAAAAAAAGAAGCAAAAAACTTTTTTTACACTGGGCCGTGCTTGTGTCAGCGCCACAGGCCCAATTTCAAAGAAGTTTTTGCGCCGCTTTTTTCAAAAAGCGGCCTCTTTCTTTGCCATAGCCAGCGGATGATGCGCCTCCACCAGGCGCTGCAGCCGCTCCGCCAGCACATGGGTGTAGATCTGGGTGGTGGCGATGTCGGCATGGCCGAGCAGTTTCTGCAGGCTGCGCAGATCCGCGCCATGGGCCAGCAGGTGCGAGGCGAAGGCGTGGCGCAGCACGTGCGGCGAAAGCCGCGCCGGGTCGAGCTCGGCCGCGAGCGCCGCCTGTTTCAGCAGCAGGGCAAAACCCTGGCGCGTCATCCGCTGCTTCGGGTCGCGCCCCGCGAACAGATAGCGCGGCTTGGCATCGCCATAGCCGGCGCGGAGGGCGAAAGCCGCCTCCTTGGCGGCATCCGACAGCGGCACGATGCGTTCGCGTCCGCCTTTGCCCTTGATCAGCAGCATCGCCGCATCGGTGGCCAGCGCCGCCGCCGGCAGGCTGAGCAGCTCGGTCACACGCAGCCCGGTGGCATAAAGAATCTCCAGTCCGGCCACCGCTTTCAGGCCCGGCACACCCTTGATCGTGCGAGCGGCGACGAACAGCCGGTCCACCTCCGCCTCGCTGAGATTTTTGGGCAAGGATTGCGGCAGGCGCGGCGTGGCCAGCTCCTGCGCCGGGTTGTCGCCCCGGATGCCCTCGCGGAGTAGAAATAAAAAGAATTGCCGCAACGCAGAGAGCCGCCGCGCCGCGGTGCGCGCGCTCAGGCCAACCGCCTGCAACGATTCCAGATAAGCCCCGAGCTGCGCGGCGCTGGCCGTCGAGGCCCCCGCCCCCAAAAACGCGGAAAAATCTTCGAGGTCCGCCTGGTAGGCTGCAAGCGTGTTGCGCGCCGCGCCGCGCTCCGCCGCGAGCATTTCCAGGAAGGCTTCGGTGGGGCCATCTATCGTCATGTCGATCTTGTGATAAGCCTCGGGAGACATGCAAGACAACAGCACACAACTCCCCAAGGATGAACGCAGCATCGTGCTGGTGGGCCTGATGGGGGCCGGCAAAACGGCCATCGGCAAGCGGCTGGCCGAACAGCTTGGCCTGCCCTTCTACGACGCCGACCACGAGATCGAGAAAGCCGCGGGCACGACCATTGCGGAGATTTTCGCCCAACACGGCGAGGCGCATTTTCGTGCCGGAGAAAAGCGGGTCATCCAGCGCCTGCTGGCCGAAGGGCGCATCGTGCTCGCCACCGGGGGCGGCGCCTATATGGACCCGGAAACCCGCGCCGCGATCCGTGCTCGGGGGCTTTCCGTGTGGCTGCGTTGCACGCTGCCGATCCTGCTCGCCCGGACGCAAGGCCGCACCCACCGGCCGCTGCTCAATTCCGGCGATCCGGCAGAGACCCTCGCGCGGCTTTCCGCGCTGCGCAGCCCGATCTATGCCCAGGCCGACATCATCGTCGACGGTTCAGAGGACCCTGCCCACGTGACCACCAACAATGTCATCGCCGCCATCAATGCCTATCATCCGCCGTTGCGCGTGCCGGTGGCGCTCTCGCAAAGCCATTATGAGGTGGTGATCGGCGCCGACCTGCTGCCCCGCGCCGGCGCGCTGATGGCGCCGGTCATGCCGCAACCGCGCTGCGTGATCGTCACCGACGAAACCGTGGCGCAACTGCATCTGGCGACGCTTCAGGCGAGCCTCGACGAGGTCGGCATCACCCATGCCGCGATCATTGTGCCGCCAGGCGAAACCTCCAAGAGCTTCGCGACATGGCAGCACGTGGTCGACCAGATGCTGGAGCAGAAGGTGGATCGCTCCACCAGTGTCGTGGCGCTCGGCGGGGGCGTGATCGGGGACCTGGCCGGCTTCGCCGCGGCGGCCACCTTGCGCGGCCTGCCTTTCATCCAGATCCCGACCACCTTGCTCGCCCAGGTGGATTCCAGCGTCGGCGGCAAGACCGGCATCAACGCCAGACAGGGCAAGAACCTGATCGGCGCCTTCCACCAGCCGGTCATGGTGCTGGCCGATACCGGCGTCCTCGCGACCCTGCCGGCGCGCGAACGGGCTGCCGGCTATGCGGAAATTTTCAAGGCTGGGCTGATTGCCGATCCCGCGCTGCACGCCTGGTGCGAGGCCAACGGCAAGGCGATGCTGGCGGGCGATGCCGCGCTCCTGGCCGAGGCGGTGCGGCGCGCGGTGCAATTCAAGGCCGCCGTGGTCGGTGATGACGAGCGCGAGACCAAACCGAATGACGGCCGGGCGCTACTCAACCTCGGCCATACTTTTGCCCATGCGCTGGAAGCAGAAACCGGCTACGGCCAGGGGCTGCTGCATGGCGAAGCGGTGGCGACCGGGCTGGTGCTGGCCGCGCATCTTTCCGCGTCGCTCGGCCTGTGCCCGCAGGAAGACGGTCCGCGCATCGCCGCGCACTTGGCCGAACTCGGCCTGCCGGTGCGCATCAACGGGCTGGAGGCGGACAGGCTGATCGGCCACATGACGCGCGACAAGAAAATGCGCAACGGCAAGCTGACCTTCGTACTGAGCCGCGGCATCGGCCGGGCCTTCACCAGCAGCGACGTGCCGCCTGAGTCCGTGCGGGCCACCTTGCTGGCCAACGGCGCGGTGTAACAGCAGAGAAAGGAAGCGCTACTTTTTGTGAACAAAAAGTAGCAAAAAAACTTTATTAGGGCTTGTTGGGAATCATCGTGAATTGATGATGGCTGCGACGAGATGGATCATGGCGCTAAAGGCCTGATCCGTCTTGTCTGAGCGCATGGCGATGCGTTTGAACTCCTTGAGTTTGCAGAAGAAGTTTTCGATGAGA
>DATJHR010000130.1:0-7100 GCA_035493735.1 Acidocella sp. | reverse complement strand
GCACGGCATCCCGCACTGGGCCATCTCCATCGGCCTGGAACGCCGCCTGCCCGATGACGGCTCGGAAATCGTCGCCGGCGTGGTCTATTCCCCGGTGAACAACGAATTGTTCTGGGCGGAAAAAGGTGTCGGCGCCTATGTCAACGATAAGCGCCTGCGCGTGTCGGCGCGGCGCGAGCTGCGCGACGCGGTGTTTGCCACCGGTATCCCCTTCGCGGTGACCTCGGGCAGCAACCGCCTTTCCTTTGCCCGCACGCTGAGCACGCTGATGCCCCAGGTCGCCGGCATCCGCCGCTTCGGCTCGGCGGCCCTGGACCTCGCCTGGGTCGCTGCCGGTCGCTATGAAGGCTATTGGGAATCCGGCATCCATCCCTGGGACGTGACCGCCGGCATGCTCATCGTGCGCGAGGCCGGCGGCTACGCCACCGATGCCGAAGGCAAAGACAATGTCGCAAACACCGTGGTGGCGGCCAATCCGAACCTGCACCCGCGTTTGCTCGAGATCGTGCGGGACGGTCTGGCGGCTTCCAGAGGTTAAGGTTATGATCCTGGGGTGAAATTTTTTTTGCCCCTGATCCTGGCGGCGTCTTTCGTGCCGGGCGTGGCGGGAGCGCAGGTCAGCGTGAACCCGTCCGCGCTGCAGCAGCTCGCCGGTGTTACGCCCGCGCCCCCGGCCACGCTCCCAATCCATGAGACGGCGCCAAAAACCCACCACCACGCGGCTTTCGTGCGGCGTTGGCGCCCTGCGGCAGCGCCGCAACCGCGTGTGAAAAAGCCGGTGGCCCCTGCGGTCACGCCGGCCGTCGCCGCCCCCGCGCCGGCCTTACCGGAAATTCCAGGAGCGGCACCGGCCGCGCCGCCGGCTACGGTGCCGGTCGTCGCAAAGCCGGCCACCGCGGCGCCGGTCGCGCCAAAACTGCCCACGCAGGCCGCGCCAAAGCCGCCCGCTACGGTGCCGGTTGTCGCAAAACCGGCCACCGCCGCGCCGGCCGCGCCAAAGCCGGCGGCGCCGCCGGCTCGGGTCGAAATCGCCTTCGCCGCCGACAGCGCCACCTTGCCGGCCGATGCGGCCGCCCGTCTCGCGCCGTTCTGCAAGGCCCCCGGCCCCATCGTCATCAACGCGCGGGCGCCGGCCGACCCGGACGATAATTCGCACAGCATGCGCCTGTCGCTCGCCCGTGCCCTCGCGGTCCGGGAGGTCTTGAGCGCCTGCGGCGTCGCGTCGCAGAATATGTTCCCCCGGGCGCTGGGTGCCGCCCCAGGCGGCGCCGATAACATCACGGAAATCCAAGCAGGGCTGACCCCATGACCAAGCCGACCAGTTACCTGATCCGCATGATCCTGTTCTGCCTCATCATCTATGGCGGCGTGGCCGCGATCTCCCCTGAGCTCGCCCGTTTCTACATGGCCAATCCGGTGATCAACTCCGTGATTGTCCTTGTCGAGATTTTTGGCGTGTTCTGGAACCTGCGCCAGGTGCAGAGGCTCTACCCTGAAGTGGCGTGGGTCGAGGATTTCCGTCGCCCCCGCCAAAAGCTTGAACAGGCGGCGCCCCCGGTGCTGCTGGCGCCCATGGCCCGCATGCTGCAAGGCCGTGCCGATGGCGAGCGGCGCATCACCCTGTCCGGTCAGGCGATGCGCACCATCCTCGACGGCATCTCCAGCCGGCTGGACGAAAGCCGCGAGCTGTCCCGCTACATCACCGGGGTGATGATCTTCCTGGGCCTGCTTGGCACCTTCTGGGGCCTGCTGCACACGGTCAGCTCGGTCGCCGCCGTGATCAACAGCATGACCTTGGGCGGCGGCGATGTGAACGCGATGTTCGCGCAGCTGAAAGCGGGGCTGGCGAAGCCGCTGGACGGGATGGGCACCGCCTTCTCGGCCTCGATGTTCGGCCTCTCCGGCGCGCTGATCCTGGGCTTTCTCGACCTCACCGCCGGCCAGGCGATGAACCGCTTCTTCAACGAGTTGGAAGAGTGGCTCGCGAGCCTGACCCGCCTCTCCACCGGCGCCGGCGGCCATGACGGCGACACGCCGATCCCGCTTTACGTGCAGGCGCTGCTGGAGCAAACCGCCGAAAACATGGAGGGGCTGCAGCGCGTGCTGACCCGCGGCGAGGAAGGCCGCGCCCAGGGCAATGCCGCCCTGGTGGCCCTGAACGAGCGCATGAGCACGCTGGCCGACACGCTGCGCACCAACCACCAGCTCATGGTCAAGCTGGCGGAGGCGCATGTGGCGCTGGGCCCTGCCCTCTCGCGCCTCGGCAGGGTTTCCCACAGCGAGGATGACGTGGCCCGCGCGCATCTGCGCAATATCGAGCTGCTGCTCACCCGCCTGCTCACCGAGACCGAACAGGGCCGCACCCAAGGCCTTACCGAGCTGCGCAGCGACCTGAAAATCCTCACCCGCACCGTCGCGGCGGTGATCCGGGACGAGACCCGCGCATGAGGGGGCGGCGCAACGGCAATGGGCTGGAAGCCTGGCCGGGCTATGTGGACGCGCTGTCCACCCTGCTCATGGTCACGATTTTCGTGCTGCTGGTCTTCGTGCTGGCCGAGGCCTTTCTCTCCTCGGCCCTGACCGGCAGCGATAACACCATCGCCCGGCTGCGCGACCAAATCGCGGCCTTGTCGCAGAGCCTGTCGATGGAAACCAGCAAAGACACGACCCTGTCCAAGGAGCTGGCAGCGCTGAATGCGCAGCTCGCGGCCGCGCAAGCGCAGAATACCGGGCTGACGCAGCAGCTCTCAACCGCCAACAGCACGATCACCGCGCTGAACGCCAAGGCAACCGGGCTTCAAACCCAGCTTTCCGAGGCCCAGGCCGAGGCAAGTTCGGCGGCCGGCCGAATCGCCGCTTTACAGGACCAGATGGCGACCCTGGCGCAACAGCAGAGCGAGGCCAGCGGACTGCAGCAGCAGTTGAGCACCACGCAAGGCAAGCTCGCCCAAGCGCAGAAACTCACGCAACAGCAGCAGGACCAGCTCGCGCTGCTGAACCAGCAGATCGCAGCCATGCGGCTGCAGCTCTCGGTGTTGCAGCAGGCATTGGACGCCGCCCGCGCCCTCGATGCCAAGGAGAATGTGCAGATCACGGACCTCGGCCGGGAGCTGAACGAAGCGCTGGCGCGCAAGGTGGAGGAGTTGCAGCAATATCAAAGCGCCTTCTTCCACGCCATGCGTGACGCCTTGGCGAACGAGCCGAACATCAAGATCGTGGGTGATCGCTTCGTGTTCCAGAGCGACGTGCTGTTCCCCGTGGACCAGGCGGCGATCACCCCCACCGGCCAGAAGGAAATCGCCCAGGTAGCGAGTGCCGTGAAGGAAATCTCCCAAAAAATCCCGCCAAACGTGAAATGGATCCTCAGCGTGGACGGTTACGCCGACTCACAGGCGATCACCGGCGGTCCGTATCACTCGAACTTCGATCTGTCCTCGGCGCGCGCCCTAGCGGTGCTGGACCTGCTGGTGAAAGACGGCGTGCCGGCGACGCGGCTCGCCGCTACGGCGATGGGCGCCAACAACCCAATCAATCCAGGCATCACCCCGGCCGATTACGCGCAGAACCGCCGGATCGAGTTCCGGTTGACGGCCCCTTAAGGACATGACGGCTATCTGATGGAAGCCCCCGCCGCCAAAGCCGCACAGCGGGCGCTGGCGATCGCACGGCGCGCCACATGCGACCCGGCCGCCGCCGGCGTGCGGCTTGCTGCGCGCGTGCTGCGCGAGCTGCCGCCACCGCCCGCGGCCATCGTCGCCGGTTTTTGGCCGATGGCGCATGAGATCGATATCCGGATCCTGCTCGAAGCCCTGGCGGCGCGGGGGCAACGTCTATGCCTGCCGGAGACGCCGCGCCTTGGGCAACCCTTGCTCTTTCGCGCCTGGCGCCCGGGCGATACGCTGGTGCCAGGCCGATTCGGCACGATGCATCCCTCAGGCGAGATCGTGCGCCCGGATTTTCTGCTGGTGCCGCTGCTGGCTTTCGATGCGGCCGGCAACCGCCTCGGCTATGGCGGCGGCTATTACGACCGCAGCCTGGCCGCCCTGCCCCACGCCTTCCGCCTGGGCTGTGCCTTCTCCGCGCAATTTTTCGAGCACGTGCCCACCGAGCCGACCGACCTACGCCTGAACGCCGTGGCCACCGAATTGAGCGTCACCAGGTTTTAGGAAGAAAGTGGCCGCTTTTTCGATCAAAAGCGGCGCAAAAACTTTTGGCTCAGCTGGGCCTGATACTGTGGCGCCGACAACGCCCACGGCCCAGAGTCAATAAAGTTTTTTTGCTTCTTTTTGTTCACAAAAAGAAGCCTTCCCCTTGCCTTGGCCTCAGAACCCCGCCGGCACGCGCTCGTGCCAATCGGTCAAGGACTGATAGGCCCAACCGATGCGCAGCGCCGTATCCTCATCGTAGCTACGACAGACGATCTGCAGCGAGGTGGGCAGCCCCTCTTCCGAGATGCCGGTCGGCACGGCGAGGCCGCACAGGTCCAGGATGTTCACGAAACGGGTGAAGTGTGACGGGACGATCGCCTGATCGACGTCTGCCACGGGGATCGCGGTCATCTTCGTCGTCGGGGTCAGAACCGCGTCGAACTCTGCGAAGGCGGCGGCGAACTCGGCCTTCAGCGCCTCGCGCGCCCGTAGCGCGTTGAAGTATTCGGCGGCGGAAATTTTCGCGCCGGCCAGAACGCGGCCGCGCACGCCTTCATCGATCGGCGCTGTCGCATCCTCCGCCAACTGGCCCACCAGCCCATAGGCTTCGGTCTGCATGATCTGGCTGGTCAGTAGCGTGTAGTCTCCGAATCCTTTCGGCAGCACGATGGTGCCGATCTCAGCACCGGCCCGCGCCAGCGTCTCCAGCGCCTGGTCATAAGCGGCGAGGATGGCCGGGGCCACGCCGGCGCGCTCGCTCTCGGGGATACGCGCCAGGCGCAGGCCGCGCACGCCGCGCTTCAGCGCCGCCATCGGCGCCGCAGCCGGCTGACCGACGGTCAGTCTATCCAACGGGTCCTCGCCCTGCAGCAGCTGATAAAGCAGCGCGGCGTCCTCGACCGAGCGGGCCATCGGGCCGGGCGTATCGAGCGTCGGGGTCAACGGCAGCACGCCATAGCAGCTGATGCGGCCGATGGTCGTCTTCAGCCCGGTCAGGCCGCAGAAGCCGGAAGGCAGGCGCACCGAGCCGCCGGTGTCGGTGCCGATCGCCCACGGCACCAGGCGCGCCGCCACAGCCACGGCCGAGCCGCTGCTGGAGCCGCCGGGCACGCGATGCGTCCGCATGTCCCACGGGTTGCGCGGCGTGCCCATGTGCTGGTTGGTGCCCCAGCCGCCGAAGGCGAACTCGACCGTATGGGTCTTGCCAATCACGATCATGCCGGCGGCGATCAGCTTGCGCGCCAGGGTGGCGGTGCGCGTCGCCCGGCGCTCGGCCCAGACTTTCGAACCGCCGGTCGCAATCCGGCCTTCCATATCGACCAGGTCCTTCACCGCAATCGGCACGCCATGGAACGGCCCGACCGCATGGCCGGAGCGGATCGCCTTGTCCGCCGCCTCGGCCGCCAGCCGCGCTTCATCGAGATAGGTCGTGACGAAAGCGTTGAGCTGCGGTTCCTGCGCCTTGACCTTCGCGATCACCGCGTCGATCACCTCGACGGGTGAGACGCGCCGCGCGGCAATGTCAGCGGCCAGCACATGCGCCGGCAAATGGGTCAGATCACGTGTGGTCGACATGGCAACACCTCCAGCAGGACAACAGGACAATGTCCCTTCGCGCCGGTGCCCGCGCCTGTCAATCAGCCTCTCACCTGGCGTTAGGCCATTATTCCGGCCCGCGGTACACGCCGGCGCGCCATGGCCAGAAACGACGATGATTTGTCCAAAAGCGTCGCCGCCTCCCCGTTGCCGCCAAACACCCTTCTCAACGAAAATTAGCGGGCTGAGGCTTGGCGCATGGCGGCGGCGTTTCCACATATAGCGTGGAGCAATTCGAGCGGAGACAGCAACCGAGACGATTAGTAAGCAAAGCTAGAGCAGGAGTTATTTCATGGACTCAAGGAATCATGATGGCGTGCCTACCTTTGTTCCTGGAACCACGATTGGCATTCGCCATATCTCTCCGGCACAGCTGGAAATTCTTGAACTAGACGAGATCGCTTTCATCAAGCCGGTGCTGACCGAAAACGGTCAGGAATTCGCTATTCATGCCGCCGATGGCACTGCCATGGGCATTGCCTCGTCTGCATCGCTGGCAGAAGCCGCAATTATCCAGAACGAGATGCTACCAAAATTGGTGCATTAACGGCTTTTTGTTAGCCTGGGGCCCGAAGCAGAGAAACAAGCACACCCCAAATCAACAAAGTTTTTTTGCTACTTTTTGTTCACAAAAAGTAGCCTTTCTATCTAACCTACCGCGCGCCCGGGATAATCCTCACCGAGCAGGATTGGGAACGGCCCGGGGAACGGCTCGACGAATGCGCTCTGCGTGGCGAAGCCTTGGCCAGGTGACCATGAATGGAGCAGAAAGGCTGAAGGTTCGAGATTAAAGCCCATCTCGATACCGGCATCATGGGTCAGCATGAACTGGTAGGCGATGGAGGGCGCCACGAAGCCGATGGCCTGCGCGACGTTGCCGACAATCATGCGGTGATGGTGACCGCTGATGATGCGGCTCACTTGAGCGTGGCGCGCAATCACAGCACGGAATTCCTCGTAATTGCGCAGATTGATGTCATCGAACTGCTTAACCCCCGTCAGGAACGGCGGGTGGTGCAGCGCGATCATGGTCTCCCGCTCCGGCTGCGCGGCCAATGTCCGTTCCAGCCAGGCCAGACGCGCGGGACAGAGCATGCCATGCGTCTCGCCCGCGACGACGCTATCCAGCAGCACTAGGCGCACGGGAAAGTCCTCGATGCTGTATTGGATGAAACCCTCATTCTGGCGCAGGCCAGGCAGATGAGCGAGCATTTCCTCCCGCCGGTCATGATTGCCGGGGATGAGATAAACCGGCAACGGGGCCAGGCGTGCGAGAATGCCGTTCAGCCGCTGATATTCTTCGGCAAAACCGCAATCGGCGAGATCACCTGTGATGATCACGGCATCGGCGCGCAC
>DATJHR010000129.1:0-19304 GCA_035493735.1 Acidocella sp. | reverse complement strand
TAGACGATCTTTTTCCCACGCCAATGCTCCAAGCGATGGCAAAGGAATTTGACGCAGCCGTGCCGTCCGATTGGCGTGAGTATCACAGTGGTCTTCAGCGCAAGCGTGGCACGCCGCCGGGTGGCCGTCTGCCTCCCACGGTACAAGACTACTTCAACGCTGTGTACTCTGGGCCGTTTATCAGGTTGTTGTCTCGGATCACAGGTATTGATGACCTGATCCCTGATCCTGCCCTGTATGGCGGTGGTATGCATGAAGTTGATGCCGGTGGAAGCTTTGAGATCCATGTGGATTTTGCGACGCATCCGAGAACGCTGCTAATGAATCGCTTAGCATTAATAACTTATTTTAACGAGACGTGGACATCGGAGGATGGCGGAGCATTGGAATTATGGGAGTTAGAGCCACCGCGTTGCGCCGCAACCGTGCTTCCACATTTCGGCAGGACGGTTATTATGGAACAATCCGCGCGCGCTGCGCACGGCCATCCTAAGCCGATACGGGAGGGGCGCCGACGCCGAGCCACAGTTGCTTATTTTTACACCAATGGCCTAGGTGCGAGGAGCACAAACGATGTGCTGGCAACAACCTATGTGCCGCATGCGGGTCATTCCCGCCGCCAAAAGGCGGAGTTGTATCTTCGCCGATTGACACCCCCCCTAATCATCAAAGGTCTCAAAGCGATTAACAATGTCGCTCGAGCGCCCATCACACGCGGGCGCGGATCTAAACTCTGACTCGGATATACAGATTGTGGTCAGCCGCTCGATAATCATAACGTGCGCCAAGGAGCCGGCGCATCGAAGGCGGCCGCGAAGCTGGCGGGGGCGCAGAAAAAACGCCACCGCGCGCAAGCTTGGCTGAAATCAGAGCCGGACACGAAGCATATGCCGTGATCAGCCTCGTTTGCGCGCCACGGACGGACGGGCCCTGCATCTCGCCACCCGACCATTAGGAACAACGCAAGCCCTCGTCGTGGCGCTGTTGGTATCGACGCTCCTTGCTTCTCCCGAGGCTAAAGTGGCTGGCTGCAAGCCATAAGAAATTCTTGTCCCATGGCGCCAAGAAATGAGCTGGAAGCAGCCAGTCTGTTTCGGGAGTCCTGTCACGAAGCTCATATTTGGCTAAATATTCTGCGGCGCGCTGAAATGCTGCCGCGCCAATGGAACCACGCAGGCGAGCGCCCCCAACGCTACCAGCCCGGCGAACACGCTCACCGCGCCATAGCCTAGGTGATCCGCCACCACGCCACCGAGAATCGCCCCCGCCGCGGAAGCGATGGCAGCGGCGGCGTTGAACAGCCCCATCGCGGCCCCCTCGCCGAACGGCGCCGAGACCGCCGCCAGGTCGTTGGCTGAAACGCTCAGCAGCGGCCAGATGCCCTGGAACAGCGTGAACAGGATGATCACCGGCACCGTGGAGACACTGGATAGATGCGTCAGTGCCACCACGCCGAGCCCGAGCAGTGCCAGCGCTCGCGCGCCGATCCCTACCCCCAGCATTGTCGCCGGGCCGAAACGCGACACCAGCCGCCCCGCCAGATTATACAAGGGGATGCTGAGCGCGGTGACGATGGCGATCAACGTTGAAGACCGGCTCACCGCCATGCCGAAGCTGTTCTGCATCAGCACCGGGTAGAGCGAGGAGAACGCCGACACGGCCAGCGAGAAACAGAACCACCCGGCCAGGAACATGCCGAAGGCGGAGCGCATCGCGGGGCCCAGCAGCGCGAAATCCCACAGCCGCGGATGATGGATGCGGGTGATCACCGAGGCGGTCACCGGCTCCACGCGCTTGACCAGCCGGGCCAGCGTGTCGCGGTGCAAGCCGCCAAAGCGAGGCAGCCGCTCCGCCGGCACCGGCAGGCCGTGGCCGCCGATGAGAAGCGCTGGCAGCACCAGCAGGGCTGAGATCAACGTGCCGGTATGCGGCGCCAGCCACCCAGCCAGGAACATGCCGATCACCGAGCCGGAGGCGTTGAACGTCTGCAACCAACTGATGCGCACGCTCCACTCGGTGGGCGGGGTAAATTCAACCACAAACAGGCTGGCAACGGTATTGGAGGCGGCGGTGCCGAGCCCGACCAGAAACGCGCCCGCGAGCCAGGCGCTGGCGCCGTGCAGCAGCGTGAATGCCAAGAACCCGAGACCGATGAGCAAAAACCCGCCGAAGAAGATACTGCGATACGCCTTGCTTTTATCCGCGACGCCGCCCCAGAACGGCGACATCAGCGCGCCGATATTCTGCGCCGCGATTGCAGTACCGATCTCGGTCGAACCGCCGCCTCCGCCGGTCACGACGAGCGGGATCAGGATGACGGCAAGCCCGGAGGCGAGCGCACCGAGAATGGCATAGGCCACATACCAGGGTTCGATCCAGCGATGCACCGGCCCCTTCGTCGGGATAACCTGTTGTTGCGCCACGACTGGCACGGCTTGATACGGCATGTGCTTCTCCCAGTTGTTTGCCTTCCCGCCAATTTGGACAGCCTGACTAACGTCTCAACCGCCGCCATCTCGCCTGCGCCTTAAATTTTTTATATTTGGCAGCCCCGCTGCGACAAAAATAGCTAACGGCCTGACCGAGCCGAAAACGTCACGTTTGACCGATCCGTGGCTTGCCTGAAAGCGGTCCGCCCGGTCTCCACCCATCGCGGCTATGGCCGTGCGTAATTGGCTTTCGATATGCCGGCGGCCGGCTGCGACGCTGGGATCCGCTATGACGAGCGGCACCTTCCAGCCCCGTTTCGCCAGCGATGAGTGGCGCAAAGCCGCCGCTCTAGCTCTTGGCCATTGGAACGAAATTCAATTTGAGAACGGGTGCCGGCGGCCCAAGCAGTTGCGTCGCCGGCCGCTCCAGGACGCAGGCCATTGAAGTGTTAAGATAAAGTGTCAGGTAGATCCGATATCGGGGCTGGCCGGCGCCCTAAACTAACGACTGCTTAGGTGCTCCTTGCCAGAGCAGTCCGGTTTCGGCCCAACGCCGCCATCAGGACCGTTTTATATCCCGAACAGAGTCTTGAAAGTGAACATAGCTTCACCAAAGTTATGCAACGCGGAAGCGCTACGTTCAAAACACGCATCTAGGATAAAGGCATTCTTTTGACTGTTTAAAAACGGGAAAAAGGGACAGGTTGGAATGAATTCAGCCATCTATGATGACGAAAGGCGCGAGGCAACCGGCGTTTCCGGGCTGGATGATGTTTTAGGCGGGGGACTTACGCCGGATCGGCTGTACCTTGTAGAAGGCACGCCCGGGACGGGCAAAACAACGCTCGGACTCGGCTTCCTGCTGAGAGGCGCCAAAGCCGGCCAGTCATGCCTCTATGTCACGCTGGCGGAAACCGAGATGGAGTTGCGGGCCATCGGCCGGTCACATGGCTGGAGGTTTGATTCCATCACGGTGTTCGAGATGGTGCCGGCAGATGGCCTCAGAGACGACCAGGAACAGACATTACTGCACCCAAGCGAAGTCGAGCTCGGGGAAACCGTCCGGGCGATCATGAATAAGGTTGACGAAGTTCAGCCTTCGCGTGTGGTCATCGACAGTCTCTCGGAGCTTCGGCTGCTCGCGCAAAGCCCCATCCGGTACCGGCGCCAGATATTGGCGCTAAAGCATTTCTTCTCAACCCGCCAATGCACCGTATTGGTACTGGACGATAAGAACGGTGCCGGCGGTGACCTCCATCTGCACAGTATCGCACATGGCGTCATCTCTCTCGAACAGGCGCTTTCCGGCTTTGGCGCGCAGCGCCGCCGCCTGCACGTCGTGAAAATGCGGGGCATACGCTTTCGCGGCGGTTATCATGACTTCGAGATTGAGCGCGGCGGGATTAAAATTTTTCCCCGGCTTGTGGCGGCCGAACATGGCCGTAAATACCATGATGCCATGGTTTCCACGGGCTCGGCGGAATTTGATGCCTTGCTCGGCGGTGGCCTGGTCCCCGGTACCGCCACTTTATTTGCCGGCCCGGCCGGAGTCGGCAAAAGCACCACCTCGGTCCAATGCATGATAGCAGCCCTGGAGCGTGGCGCCGCAGCGGCTTATTTTCTATTCGATGAGCGTCTGCCCACATTGCTGAAGCGGTCCGCAGCACTTGGCATGGACCTGCAGCCCTTTATTGATTCCGGCCAGCTTAAAATCCGAGCAATCGACCCGGCCGAGCTCTCGCCGGGAGAATTCTCTGCCGCTGTGTGCCAGGCGATGGAGGCGGATGACGCCAGCATCGTGGTCATCGACAGTCTCAACGCCTATCTCAAATCCATGCCAAACGAACAGTTCCTCGTTTTGCAGATGCATGAGATGCTCACTTATCTCGGCCAGCGTGGCGCGGTGACATTGCTGGTTCTAGGCATGCACGGTGTTATGGGCGACGTCCGTGCCGATATCGACTTAAGCTATTTGGCGGACACCGTCGTTCAGCTTCGCTATTTCGAGGCGTTCGGCGCGGTACGCCAGGCGATCTCCGTGATCAAAACACGGACGGCACGGCATGAAAGAACCATTCGTGAATTTAAGATCGATCGGCACGGTTTGGTATTCGGCGAACCGCTGACAGACTTCCACGGCGTACTGACGGGCGTTCCTAATTTTTCAGGTGACGGCAAAATATTGCTGCCCAAGAGCGATGCTTGGGACAGAGGGGACACAAACTAAGTGGAAGAACGCATCCTCATTCTCGCCCCCCGTGGACGCGATTCCATCATCGCCGCGGACCTCTTGAATAGACATCATCTGGCATCAGATATTTGCGCGAGTCTTCCCGCGCTTGTCGGCGCGCTTCACGAGGGCGCCGGCACGGTATTAATAACTGAGGAGGCGCTCGCCGCGGAGGATCGCGCAGCATTATCGGCCTGGATCCGCGCCCAGCCCAGATGGTCCGACCTGCCCTTTATCGTCCTAGCCAATGGCGGCACCGCGCCACGCTCGGCGCTCGCTTCCGAACGATTGCAGGATCTCGGCAATGTCGTGCTCCTGCAGCGACCGCTGCATGCGGAAGCCATGCTGGATGCCATCCGCTCAGCCCTCAAGGCACGGCGGCGCCAGTATGAAATACGCGCGTCCTCAGAGACACTTACCCGTGCGGTGCTGGAGCGAACCCGCGATCTCGAAGTAGCACGGGACAATCTCGAATTTGCTTTGGACGCCGCAGGTATGGGCAGCTGGGATCTTAATCTTGCAACTGGTAAAATCGACCGTACCGAACGTCACGACCAAATCTTCGGTTATGCGGAGCCGCTGCCATGCTGGACTGTTGAACTCCTCCTCCAGCATGTGCAGCCGCAGGAGCGCCCCGCAGTTGCGGCAGCGTTCGCGGACGCCAGCATGTCTGGGGGGCTGGATATCGAAATTCAAATTGTGGGCGCGGACGGCATTGCGCGGTGGATCGTCAAAAAAGGACGTGTGCGTTACGACACCGACGGCCGACCGGTGCGGATTATCGGCGTGGTTTCAGACGTTACCGACCGCAAGGAAGCGGACGCCCAACTTGCCCAAGCACAGAAGATGGATGCGATCGGCCAGCTCACCGGCGGCATCGCGCATGATGTCAACAATCTTTTAACGCCGATCGTCGGAAGCCTCGATGTGATCCGCCGCCGCCATAAGGAAGATGCCCGCACCCAACGGATGATCAGCAGCGCCCTGCAGGCGGCCGAGCGCGCCGCCATTCTCACCCACCGCCTGCTTTCATTCGCTCGTCGCCAGACGTTGCAGCCACAAGCCGTTGACGTCGGCGTGCTGATCAATGGGATTGTGGAACTCATCCGCCGCTCGCTCGGGCCCACCATCATCGTCACGGTGGATGTCCCGCCGCAGCTTCCATCCGCGCACGTTGATCCCAATCAGCTCGAATTAGCGCTGTTGAATCTTGCGATCAATGCGCGCGACGCCATGCCCTCTGGCGGAACGCTCGCTCTTTCCGTAACAGAGGCGAAGATTGCCTCCGGCAATCCTCTCGGTCTGACGGAAGGGCATTACGTCCGCATCGTGGCGTCCGACACCGGGATCGGCATGGATAAGGCAACGCTCGCCCGCGCGACCGAGCCATTTTTTTCAACCAAAGGAATCGGCAAAGGAACAGGGCTTGGGCTTTCGATGGCTCATGGACTTGCCGCGCAATCCGGGGGCATTTTACAGCTTTCAAGCGTCCCTGACGTGGGAACCACCGTTGATATCTTTCTTCCCGTCACCGATGATATTCCGCATACCGAGAGCGGCTCCGACGCCGAAGTCTCCCCGGCACCGCGTGCGGCAAAAATTCTGCTTATCGATGACGAAGAAATCGTGCGGTCGATCACCGCGGATATGTTGCGCGACATAGGGTATGTCGTTGTGGAAGCCGGCTCCGCGAGCGCGGCATTATCCGTACTGATCTCAGATCAAGAAGTGGAAGCGTTGGTCACTGACTATCTGATGCCGATCAAAACCGGCGCGGCATTAATTCGAGAGCTGCGCACAAAGGGGAACAGGCTACCGGCGTTGCTAATCACCGGATATGCAGCGGCGGGCGACGATGTGCCGCCGGATGTTCTGCGCCTCGGCAAGCCGTTCAAGCAACGCGATCTGGCTGCCAAATTAGACGAGTTGATCCGCAAAAGCGGATCCAAAACGGCACTGCGCGCTGTCGAGCCGGGGGGCATCGGCAGCAAACTACATTCGGAAGCCGCCCGACACACCCCCGACAGATGATTGCAAACGGCCCCATGAGGCACGCGAAGCTCCGCAATACGCGGCTAGGTTGAGCGTGCAAAAATGCCCATTCCAAAGTGGATACTTGAGTTTTATGATATGCGCTCAGGAACGGTTGACCCAATCCCGGAAGGTTGAAACGCGGTCGACGGGCAGAACTTCACGCCTTCGATCTCATCTGCCTACATCGTTTTGTTATTGGGGTCTGTGGTCCGAATGGGGCTCATATCAATCGGTATCGAACTGAGAAAGAAATGCAATTTAAGCAGGAAGTAACGATCGATGTCCGGGATAGAATCTTTGATGTGACCCAGGGGACTCCACTCATAGCGCCCGAAGAGGAGCCGACGAATGAACTGTGAAGCTTTGCAACTGGACCATGAAGGCTGGTCAAACCCTCGGCTTCCGGTCCTGGTGTACCGCGCTGCCCTGGCAACACGGGGCGGCGTGGATGATCCGGCGACGCACTTTGAAGCGATTTTCAACAAGCATGGTTGGCCAGCGCAATGGCGCAATGGAGTCTATGAGTTCCATCATTACCATTCCAATGCACATGAAGTGCTTGGCGTCGCGGGCGGTTCCGCGCGCCTGCGGCTGGGTGGTCCGGAAGGAGAGGACGTGGGAGTGGCGGCCGGGGATGCCGTCTTGCTGCCCGCGGGCACGGGGCATGTCCTGGTGCAAGCCGATCCGGGCTTTCTGGTTGTCGGCGCCTATCCGCCTGACCAGCAGAATTTCGACATTTGCCGGGCGCCGGCCAGCGCTAAAATCGCATTCCAAATGGCTCATTTGGCATTTCCCGCAAAAGACCCGATGGACGGCATTGATGGTCCGCTATCCCAGTTTTGGCGACGCCAACCCTTACCGTAGTCGGCGGCATTGTCACTGTAACTGAGGCTGGCGTGCGGATCGTGGCCAGATGAAACTGGCGAGATGAAGCCGTTACCCGCCCCCATAGGCGCCACCGCTTCCCCGCTGAGATCATCAGCCACACCGTCTGGCTCTATGGCGTGTTCAGCCTCAGCCTCCGCCATGTTGAGCTGCTCCTGGCGGAGCTATGAGACCACCCGGCGCTGGTTCAAGAAATTCTTCAAGCTGCTGAAGAGATGGCGGGCGCCGATTGCCGGCCAACGCCTATCGCGCGATCCGCGCCGAGGCGCTCCAGGTTGGCAGCAGGAGACGCGGGCCCGCCACGGGGCCACGGGGCGCGATCGTCATGCCATACCTGCCCAGGGCCCTAGAGTCGCCAGCCGTTAGTTAAGATGACACCTCATGCGCGCAGCATTCCCACTGAAATGTGAGCTGCACCGCGCCGTTGCAACCCATTTCTAACCATGGCGGCTCCGCTTGATCAGGGATCGATCTTGGCCCCAGGAGCGCCCAGATAGCTAAGCATGTTCTGGAGCGGATTATGAGGTTTATTAGAATCTACGCCCGGGTTCTTGGCTTTCTACGGCAGGATCGGGCAATCGTGGCGGGTCTCGTGCTCGCCAATCTCATGGTGATGGCCTTCCAGTTCGCAGAGCCGGTGCTGTTCGGCCGGGTTATCAATCTGCTCACCCGGTCCGAAACGATGGCCGGCAAATCGGTGCTCCACGGCGCGGCCACTCTCCTCGCCATCTGGGCTGGGATCGGTCTTATCAGCATTGGCGCGAACATCATCCTGGCGGTACAAGCCGAGCGCTTGGCGCATCGCGGCCGCCTCGCCGCTATGTCCAGGTATTTCCACCACGTGCTCTCCCTGCCCCCGGCCTTCCATCGTGATCGGCAATCCGGGCGGCTGATGAAGATAATGCTGTCAGGCGCGGACGGGTTGTTCTGGATGTGGCTCTCCTTCTTTCGTGAGCATCTCGCCACTCTGCTCGCCACTCTGGTGCTGTTGCCACTCACCATCATCCTGAACTGGCAGCTGGCGATCGCGCTGATCCTGCTGGTCCTGGTGTTCTGCACCTTCACCGTCCTCACCATCAGCCGCACCGAGAGCGCCCAGCGCCAGGTCGAGGGCTATCACTCCGTGCTCGCCGGCACGGCACAGGATGCGCTGGCCAATGTGCTGGTGGTGCAGGCGTTCACCCGGCTCGGCGCCGAGGCGCAAAATTTTCGAGCCACTGGTGAGATGGTGCTGGCCAAGCAATTCCCCGTGCTTAACTGGTGGGCCGTGCTCAGCGTCGTCACCTCGGCCGCCAGCACCATCACCGTCATCACCATTTTCATGATCGGTACGGTTCTGCATCTGCAAGGTGCCGCGAGTATTGGCGCCATCGTGTCTTTCATGGGCTTTGCCACGCTGCTGATCGGCCGCCTTACCGGCGCGATGGGTTTCATTTCCCGGCTGTTCCTGCAAATGCCGACGCTGCTCGAGTTTTTCGCCATCCTCGACGCCGAAAGCACGATTCCAGAGCGCCGCGCCGCCCCGGTTCTGACTGTGACCGAGGGCGAGGTCCGCTTTGATCATGTGAGCTTCGAATATGTTAGCGGCATCCCCATTGTGCAGGGCCTCTCCTTCACCGCGCGCCCGGGCTCGGTCGTTGCGCTGGTCGGTGCCACCGGGGCCGGAAAATCCAGCACCATGGCGCTCCTTCAGCGCTACTGGGACCCAACCCGCGGCCGCATCGCCATTGACGGCCAGGACATCCGCACAGTCACCCTCGATTCTCTGCGCCGCGCGATCGGCGTGGTGTTCCAGGACAGCCTGCTGTTCAACCGCTCAATCCGCGAAAACCTGCTGGTCGGCAAACCCGACGCCACCGAGGCGGAGCTGTGGCGCGCCTGCGAAATGGCCGAAGCACTGGAATTCATCGAGGACCAGCCAAATGGTTTTGAGACCATGGTCGGCGAGCGCGGCGTCAACCTCTCCGGCGGCCAGCGCCAACGCCTCGCCATCGCCCGGGCAATTCTCAAGGATCCGCCGATTCTGGTGCTCGACGAGGCGACCAGCGCACTCGACGCCGCCACAGAGGCCCGAATTTCCCGCGCCTTGCGCGCGCTAATGGTCGGCCGCACCAGCTTCGTCATCGCCCATCGTCTCTCCACCATCCGCGATGCCGATGAAATCCTCGTTTTCGACCATGGCCGCATCGTCGAGCGCGGCAGTTTTGCAGACCTGCTTGTCGCACAAGGGAAGTTCTCAAACCTGGTGGAAACGCAGATCACACTCGGAGCAACCGCGTCGGCCGTGGCATAGCGCTTTCACAAAAGTGAGTGATTTTAAGATTACGGCGCGGGGATTTGGCGACAATCTTTCTTTTTTATCACCATGTCGAACGTACCGTACCATTTTAACAATAGAACTTGATAGATCTCACCTAAAACACGTGTCTTAAACATCAGTCGAGATTCGTTGCTTTCATGCGAACCGGAGACTGTGTTTTATGAGCCATAAAATAAACCGTGGTACGGCGATTGCCCTGGCTTTGCTTGGCGCGACCGCGTTGGGCAGCATGAGTGCCGGCACCGCTTTGGCCGCCCCCCCGCCGGCACTGAACGGAACAGCCGCGGTGCAGAGCAGTTTCACACCATTCGGTGACTTCACCAGCCTGGTCAAGCGCGTAACCCCTGCGGTTGTATCGATCGACGTGCATCTAAAACTCGACCAGATGGCGGACAATAGCGGCAGCGGCGACGGCCATTCAGCCAGTGGCCTTCTGCCTGGCCGCCCTTTCGGCGGCAGCCAGAACGGACCCGCCGAGCCGCAGCCGGTCGAAGCCAAGGGGGCCGGCTTCATCATCAACCCAGCCGGCATCGTCGTCACCAACAACCACGTGATCAAAGATGCGCAAACCATCAGCGTGAGTCTCTCCGGTGGCAAAAGCTATCCGGCCACACTCATCGGCACCGACCTGAAGACCGACCTTGCCGTGCTGAAGATCAATGCCGGCCATCCTTTGCCCTATGTGGAGCTTGGTTCGTCCAAGGAGGTCGAGCCCGGCCAATTTGTGGTGGCGGTTGGCAATCCGTTCGGCCTCGGCGGCACGGTGACAACAGGCATTGTCTCGGCGTTGGGTCGGGACATTGGTGACGTCGACGGGCCGTATGACCGCTTCATCCAGATCGATGCACCGATCAACGAGGGCAATTCGGGGGGCCCGCTGTTCAACCTGCGCGGCGAGGTGATCGGCATCAATACCGCGATCATCTCGCCGACCGGCGGTTCGGTCGGCATTGCCTTTGCCATCCCCTCGGACATGGTCAGGCGCATCACGACCCAGCTGGTCAATAACGGCAAGGTGACGCGCGGCTATCTCGGCATAGCGGGTGAACCAATTTCGCTGCAGATGGCGCAGGCGATGGGCCTGCCAACCGCCGCCCCGGCCAGCGATGGCGCGCTAATCGCCGCGATTTCCACCGACGGCCCTGCCGCCCGGGCTGGGTTAAAGCCAGGCGATGTCGTCACCGCCGTAAACGGTATGAAGGTCACCAATCCCAACGATCTCGCCACCGATATCGCCAATGTCGATCCCGGTGACAAGACGAACATCACCTATATGCGAGATGGCCAGCCGCATGATTTGTTGGTGGCATTGGCGGCCATGCCGGAAAATCCGACCGCCGATTTCCAGGAAGGCGGCAATGTGCCGGCCGCGGCGCGGGCGAGCCATGCGGCTTTGGGCCTGACCCTGGCGCCGTTGACTCCAGGAAGCCGCAGCGAACTCAACTTGCCGAGCACGGCCCGCGGCGCCGTGGTCGCCCAGGTGAGCTCAAACTCGCTCGCCGACCAGGCCGGCTTGCAGCCGGATGATCTGCTGGTTGGTGTCGGCTCGCAGGACGTGACGTCACCGGACGGCGCGGTGGCGGCGCTCGATGCGGCGGGCAAGTCGGGAGCACAGGCCGTCATGCTGCGCATCATGCGGCAAGGTGCGCCGCTATTCGTGGGTATCGGCCTAAAGAACAGCCCTGACGGTCATTGACCGGAGCATGATCTCGATGTCTGCGATGGTGACCAGCCCGCGGCCCCGGCCTTCTTCCGCGCCGCCCAAGTCGCAGCCGGCCAGCCGCCCTCACCTGCTGCTCAGCTGTTGATCTGTTCGAGAGCGAGGCCCTTCGTCGCAGGACCGAACAAGCCGATCATGGCGATTCCGACCAGCATCGCCATACCGATAAATATTGCGACGGCCGAAACGCCGTAGGCGTGCAGGAGCGCCCCGATCACTAGCCCCGCGAACGCTGCGGCGAGCCGGCTCCAGGAATAAACGAAGCCCACGGCCTGAGCCCGGATGCGCGTCGGATAAAGCTCAGACTGATAATTGTGATAGGCGTAGGACATCACGTTCGATGCCAAGGTGAATACGACCCCGAGGACGATCAAAGTTGCCGGATCGTTCGATTGCGAGAAAGCGGCCATCGCGATCCCCATCACCAGAAGGCCCAGAACGATCTGGGTCTTGCGCTCGATCCGGTCGGCGAACAGCGTGCCGAGCAACGGGCCGAACGGATTGGCGATCGCGATGATGAAGGAGTACTCGAGGCTGTGGGTGACGGTGATCCCGCGTGCGATCAGAAGGCTCGGCACCCAGGCCGCGAAGCCGTAGAAACCGATGACCTGTGCGGCGTTGAAGAGCGAGAGCATCACCGTACGCTTGATATAGGCGGGCCCGAAAATCTCCGCGAAAGAGCCGAGCCCTTCCGCCTCGTGCAAAACGACCCGCGGCTCCGGCAGCCTCATGTTCGTCTCGGCCGCGACGCGACGCTCGAGATCGGCCGTGATGCGTTCCGCCTCCTCCAGCCGGCCGACCATCGCGAGCCATCTCGGGCTCTCCGGGATCCGCGCGACCAAGAACCAGACGATGATCGCGCCCACGGAGCCGATCAGCACCACCCACCGCCAGCCGTCGAACCCGCCCGGCTGCAAGGGCACGAGCAGCCAGGCGAGCAGTGCGACGACCGGGACGATGGAGAACAGAACAACCTGGTTGATCGAAAAGGCCCGCCCCCTTTCGGCCCGCGGCATGATCTCGGAGATATAGGCGTCGATCGTGACGAGCTGCACGCCAAAGCCGACGCTCGCGATGAAACGCCAGATATTCACGGTCTCGCCGGTCGTCTGAAACGCCATGATCGCGGTGCAAACCATGTACCAGACGAGCGACCAGGTGAACACGGGGCGCCGCCCGAACCGGTCCGACGCACGGCCGAACAGGACGAGGCCGACCCAGAGGCCGGCGAAGGTGGAAAACACGAAGGTCCCGAAGCCCGCGATCTGGATGGCGTGCAGGGCGCCGAAGAAGCCGAGTGACTCCGGCGTGAACAGGCCCGACTTCACGAGGCCGGGTGCGACGTAGCCGGTGAAGAACAGGTCGTAGAACTCAAACATGCCGCCCAGCGAGATCAGGATGACGATCGTCCAGACCGTGCGCGAGGGCGGTAGTCGGTCGAGCCGGGCCGCGATTTCAGCCGATTTTTGTGCGGACATTTCGCTCTCTGGATATTGTCAATTAGGACGATGAAATCCGGCTTCGGAGGCGCCAGTACGCGTTTTGAGACCTTCATTATCTCAATGCGACCGTCATTGTTTAAAAAGTGTCAGGGAGGCAACGCAAAGTCAATGACATTATGCAACCATCCGCGGCCGCAAGAGCGGGTGGCCCGGCTCCACAACAGGGCGTTGTTAGGAGGACGTCACCTTTAACGCCCCGCTTTCTAAAAAACAGACTGCCGCGCCCGGGAGATCGTTTCGATTAGATACCATCCACAGAATTCTGGATAAGCTTGTGGATAGTCCGTGTATACCGCCGCACGCGCCGCTTCTTCCCTAGGCGGATTTCAGTTTGCCCCCCGACGCCCCCAGACCTGTCAGGGATGTCCGCTTCGGTTGATAGGGGGGAACCGCCTCGTCCAGGCGGGCCGGCAGCCAGTCCGCTCCAGGGGCGGGCTTCCGCGATCTCCATTCAATGCTAACGCCTTACCGATCTCCTGGCAGGAAGCGCGGGAAAATACGGCGGTGTCAGATACAGCAGCGTCAACCCAACGCAGCACGCCAGCCCCAACTTGAATGCGACCCATGAAACATAGACGGCGATCGAATACACCACGACCGATACGACATATTTCGCCGTCAATATCCACAGAAAGCGAGGCTCAAGCCGACGATCGACCAATCTCCGGCCGGAGCAGGCATAGAGCCACATGAGTGTCCAGGAGAGTGCCGGGAGCAGAAGGCCGAATGCGTAGAATGTCGCCGCCGTGGTCTGATTGCTTCCGTCCAGCATATAACTGCCAAGGACTGCAGTCGGGAAGGGCAGGAAGGAAATGCACAGGAGAAACAAGAGGTTGAGCAGATTAAGACTGTGATCCGTTTTTTCGAACAGCTTGAAGACGTAATGGTGGTTGGCCCAGTAGATACCGATCATGACAAAGCTGAGCACCAGCGCGAAATAGGAGGGCCAGAGTTGCTGCAGTTCCTTCAGCAGGTCGATGGTCGCTCCCGGTGAGCGAGGGACTTTGACTTCCAAGATCAGCAGCGTGATCGCGATGGCGAACACGCCATCACTAAATGCCTCTACCCGCTCGGTCCCACGTTCAGTTCCGGCCGGGTCCGGTCGGTGATTACCCATGGATGAGCATCCCAATTGAAGCCATTAAGCTCGGAGGCGGTCGTTGGCTTCACGTGGCGAGCCATTAATGCCTCCCACTGCTTGATCGAACGATACGTCTCGGCTCTCGATCTTTCAACTTAATTGGCGAGCCACCGATGGTCGGCCCTCTCATGGGCAGACCGTCGCAACTGGCGGCGATCAATAATCTTTCAGCCGCCCCATAACGCGACAGATCGCGCTGGCAGTGCCCCTTGGGCAAGATCTTAGTATGTGTTAAATGCCGTAACAAAAAACCGAGAGGGGGACAGTGTGCGGAGGATGCCCCCCCGACCTCCATAGGCTGGCCTACTTCCTGATAAGACGAGATGGAAATGAAGCTGGATAAAACCGCGACACGAGACGACAAAAATGGGAAGCCAAAGGCGCCGCCCGCCGTCGATGCTCCCAAACATCAATCTCAGGCGAACACAACCGGTTCCGGGGCTGAGCAGCGGCGTGACAAGCGGCAACAGCTTGTCGGCCTCAACCTGCTGGCGCCGCGCACCCGTTTGATCTTCGACACCGATGGAAAGGACGTTCAGGTCTGCCGAATCCGTGATGTTTCCGAAAAAGGATATCGAATCGCGCTGACACGTGAACGAGAAATCCCCATTGGAACGGAGATTATGCTGGAGCACACCGATGGGTGGCGGCGCCCCGTCCGCGTGTGCTGGGCTTCGGGAGCTGAGTTTGGACTCGAAATTATTGGAGTGAACACGCGCGTGATCCTGGATGCCGCTGGGAAGGATGTGCATGCGTGTGAAATCCTGGCGGTCACCGACACCGGATATCGGATCACGGTGGCGACGCAGCCAAAGATGGTGGGAAATTTTCTCCTTGAGCTCGCGAACGGGTCGCGACGAAAGGTTCGGGTGCGCTGGTCCTATAGGAACGAGTTTGGCCTCCAGCTTGTCGATACCGCCCCGCGACCTGGATTCCGGGGGTAGCGCCATCATCGTCTCATAATGAAGGTGGCCGCGCTCGCTCCGGCGCCCGTCTAGGAGTATCAAGAAAGTGGCCGCTTTTTGAAAAAAGCGGCGCAAAAACTTTTGGCTCAGCTGGGCCTGATTCTGTGCCGCCGACAACGCCCGCGGCCCAGAGTCAATAAAGTTTTTTTGCTTCTTTTTGTTCACAAAAAGAAGCCTTCCCCTCCTTGGCGGATCTGACCTAAGCTAATCGCGCTCTAAATCCCCACCCCGCCTTAAAAGGCGGCGCAAAAACTTTTGCTGCGTTAACGCCTGCGGTGCTCAAACAGCACGGGCTGAGGGGACAAAGTTTAGCGCTCGAGCCGTTTGTTTACTCGGCGCCCTGTTTCGCCAGCGCCACACGGCGACCCGCGGTCATCGCGCTCACCACGACGATCGCCGCCACGTTGGCGAACAACGCGACGAAGCCGACATTGATGTCCTTAATGACGTCCGGCAGACCCGGCAGCAGCTTGCCTAGGGTCTGATGCGCCAGCGTGAAATACACCACGGTCGCGACACCAGCGATGATGCCCGCGAACGCGCCTTCCTTGGTCGCTGGGTTGCGCCGCATCAGGCTGCAGATCAAAACGGGGAATAATTGCGTGACGAAACTGTACCCCATCAGCAGCAACGCGACGATGGTGCTGCTGCCAACAATGGCAAAATAGCAGCCGACAATCGCCACCACCGGCACCAGGAATTTCGCGAGCTGGACGGTGGCTTCATTGCTCTGCCCACCGCGCAGCGCGGCCACGATGTTGCGCGAGAATACCGTCGAGGCGCTCATCATGATCAGCGAGCCCGGCACCAAGGCGGTGAGCACGCCGGCCGCGCCGATAATACCAACCATCCAGGGCGGGAAAGCAGCAACGGAGACTTTCAGCAGCGCCATATTGATCGCTGCCCCCTTCAGCCCCGGCACCACCAGCGTGGCGGTGAAACCGACCAGCAGCACGAACAGCATAACCAGCTGATAGAGCGGCAGGACGATGGCGTTCTTGCGGAACACGGCCGCATTGCGCGCGGTGAAGATGGAGCCGAAGGAATGCGGCCACATGAAAAAGCCAAGCGCCGTCAGCAAGGTCGTGGAGACAAACCAGGACAGGCTCTGCCCATGCGCCGCGAAGGCAAGGAAGCCCGGCTTCGCCGTATTGACCGCCTCGAACATCTTGCTCATGCCGCCAAAATAATGGATCGGCAAATAGAAACCGAGGAACGCGGCGACGCTGATGATCATGACGTCCTTCACGACGGCCGTCCAGGCCGAACCGCGAATGCCGGAAATGATCACGTAGAGCGTGACCACCGCGGCGCCGATGATGATGGAGAGCGTCTTCGGCACCGCGCCGTAGCTGGCCGTCTGCACGATGATGCCAAGCCCGGTAAATTGCAGCACGAGATAAGGCACCAGAGACACGACGCCCACGAGCGCCACCAGAACGCCCAGCGCCGGGCTGTCAAACTTATGCGCGAAAAAGTCCGGCTGCGAAACCAGAGCGTGGTTCCGCGCGTAACTCCAGATTTTCGGCAGCATGAAGTAGGAAATCACATAAGCGAGGGTGCAGTAGCCGAGAATGTAATAGGCCGGCGCACCCAGTCCGTAAGCGAAGCCCGAAGCGCCCAGGAAGGTGAAGGTCGTGTAGATTTCACCGGCCAACAGCAGGAACACCAGCCCGGCACCGAAGCGGCGGCCGCCCACGGTCCATTGCTCCAGGTTCATCTGGTGCTGCGAGCGCGCGACGATCCCGAGCACCAGCGCCAGCACCGTCGCCAGTGCGATCAGAACTAAAGCGATGTTCATTTCGGATCCTCCTCGCCGGCCAGGCGCACCGGATCAAGCCAATAAATCACCGCCATGATGGCGGCGGTGAGCAGCACCCAGATCACCAGCCAGCCGAGAATGAACGGCATGCCGAGAATGAAGGGTGTGGCACTGTTATGGAGGATCGGACCGACAAACATGCCAATGAAAGGGAGGACGGCGAGCCAGCGGATCTGTTGCATAAGACCTCTCAGCAGAACTGCCGGCGCGGACCTGTGATAACGCCGGAACCTGAGGGAGCATGACGCGTCCACGACCCCTCGGCAAGCTATCTTGGCACAACTTTTCCACACCCCAAGCCAAAATCGATTAAAAAGAAGGCATTATCACCCTAAAAAGCGGCAGACGGCGCGTCCATGAGCAGTTCTGCGAACCCGCCTGCCCGTGTGTCCACATTGCGGGCCGCCCGCAGCGCCATGGCCTGCCAGTTTTCCTGGCTTGGTGCGCTTAAAACAGCGCCCTGTATCAGCTGGTTGTAGGCAAACTAAACCGAAGTATTAGATCCATACTGACCCTGACCAATCCCGCCGCGATGGATGTTCAGAAACCCTTACACAGATGAGCGCAAATCCTCCCTGTGCCTAAGAGCATTCGGCCCGGCACGATGGTAGGTGTAATCAACGAGAAAATGCTGAACGCCGAAGGATCGGGGGCTATGCACGATCCTTCTCCGCTCGGTGGTAGCGAAGGGTCTGGCTATCTCGGTCTATGCAGCGTCGGTGAGCTTACCGCTCCGGTTATCAGCGTTGCCTGTTATGGCTGATTTCGGATGCCGGGGATGGGACGCAAAGCCTTGCGACCATTTTCTCGAGAAGAGTTCATCCCACCGGCGGTCAGCGCCATGCTGCCTGTTGGTGAATGAAGTGCAAGGAAAGGTCGTGAAAGCGATGGCTATTATTCTACTGCGTGAGCAGATGTCGGCAGCGAGCTTCGCGAATTGCCCCCATAGAGGGGCGATGCTGCCGAAGACTGCGCCGTTCCTCGGGTAGTGCCATGAGCGCCGAAATCATCTCCCTTAAGGCATGGCGCCGCGAGCACTGCGCGCATCATGAGCCTGAACAGAACGCCCTCAAGATCCCGTTTCTTGTGCCGACATGGCCCTGCGGCTGGCTCCAGCCGATGCTGGTGGAGATCGACATGAGACAGATCGCGGAATTCGGCGCCCTCGCCGCTTGCGCCGCCGGTCAGACAGGGTTTGGCGGATGGTTATATCGCGATCGCGCGCTCCGTCCGGATCGGGACCAAGGCAAGAGCGCCACCGTTCATCAGCTCTTCCAGGCGCCAACTGCCCGGGTAAAGGCCGCCAGGGAATCCTATTGACAAGAAAACTGACCTAAAGTCGCATGTACTGACACAAAAACGTTCGCACACATAATGATTAACAGGGAAACAAATTTTGTTCTTATGCTAACATAATTACTCTCTTCGGAGCAGATTCAGAGAAGGAGTTGCTTAATGGATATCAAGATTGAAAACGATGCCTTGGCCACCACCTACGAAACTGCCGTCAATGTTCGTCATATATCTTCTGAACAGCTAGAGTATCTGGGAATGGACGAGGTGGCCTATGTGAAACCGGTGATGACCCAGACCGGTCTGGCATTCTCCATTCATGCCGCAGATGGCAGGCAGCTGGCGCTCGCTCCCTCGGAAGCGCTGGCAGCGGCGATGATTATCCAAAACGAGATGCTGCCAAAACCCGTCCATTAAGCACCATCAACCGAAATCAACCCTGCCCTGGCATGTTGGACCCTGCAAGGGTAGGCGGAGCAGAAAGCTTCCTTTTGTGAACCAGCGAAGGTTTCGGCTTGCTTGGCCTGTGCTGTCTCAGCGCCGCCGGTCAATTTAAGCCAAGTTTTTCCGCCGCTTGTCTTGAGAAGCGGCCGCTTCCTCGGGTTTTCGTCCCGCCCAGGCTCAGTCCGACGCGGCGGCTGCGATGCTCCCATCATCCCGCTGCACCAGCACGGCAAAATGCGCCCCGGCGGGGGCGGCACCATATAGCTGCGCGCAGCGCCGTTCCAGGGGCCGAGCATCGTCATGCCGCGCACCACATTGACCTCAGTCAGCACCGCGCCACCAATCTCGCCGCCGCCGATGCGGGTGCTGTGCATGTCATCTAGGCTCAGGACTCATTCCTTGAGATAGAAGGCGACCGCGGCTGCAATGCAGATGGCTGAGAAGAAGGTGTGTGCGCATCTGTCGTAGCGTGTGGCGATGCGCCGCCAATCCTTGAGCTTGGCGAACATGTTCTCGATT
>DATJHR010000128.1:0-14874 GCA_035493735.1 Acidocella sp. | reverse complement strand
CCGGCACCCCTGGAGGCCGGCTTTTGTCATTTATAGGAGCGTAAACATGGCCAATTTCGAACTCATCGAAGCTGAGTCGCGTTCGCGTGCCGGCAAGGGGGTGGCGCGGGCGACGAGGCGTGCGGGCAAAGTGCCTGCGGTTGTCTACGGCGCCAAGCAGGACCCTGCTTTGATCGCCCTCGATCCGCGCATCGTCATGCGCGAGCTCAAGCGCGGCGGCTGGCGTTCGCGTCTTTATGAAATTCAGGTCGACGGCCAGAAGACCCGTGCGCTGATGCGCGACGTGCAGTTCCACCCGGTCACCGACCAGCCCGAGCATGTCGACTTCCAGCGCCTCGCCGCCGGTGAGCGCGTGCGCGTGTCCGTCGCCGTGGTGTTCCTCAACGACACGACCTCCCCCGGCATCAAGCGCGGCGGCGTGCTCAACGTCGTGCGCCACACGGTCGAAGTCGCCTGCGACCCGGACAACATTCCGGAGCGCTTCGAGGCCGATCTCGGCACCCTGGACATCAACGACAACATCCGCTGGACCGATCTCAAGGGCACCGGCGATGCGCGTCCCACCATCCTGGACCGCGACTTCGTGATCGCCACCGTCGCCGCGCCGACCGTCTCGGCTGAGGCGCAGGCTGAAGCCGCCGCCGCGGCGACGGCGGCCGCCGCCCCTGCCAAGGGCAAGGCCGCGCCGAAGAAGAAATAACGCCGTCGCCGCGCCATGTTATTATGGGTCGGGCTTGGTAACCCGGAGCCAGGCATGGCGCGGCAGCGCCACAATATCGGCTTCATGGCCGTTGATGTGATCGCCCGCCGCCATGGTTTCGCGCCATGGCGGCAGCGCTTTAAAGGTGTTGCCGCCGAAGGCCACATCGCCGGGCACAGAATTCTGCTGCTGAAGCCGATGACCTATATGAACGCCTCCGGCGAAGCCGTGCAGGCGGCCTCGGCGTTCTACAAAATTCCCGCCCCCGCCATCACCTTGTTCCATGACGAGCTCGATCTCGCCCCGGGCAAAATCCGCGTGAAGCGCGGCGGAGGCGCTGCCGGCCATAACGGGCTGCGCAGCACGGACCAGCGCCTCGGCACGCCGGATTACTGGCGGGTGCGCCTGGGCATCGGCCATCCCGGCCATAAGGACCGTGTCACCGGCCATGTACTGGGCGACTTTACCAAGGCCGACCTGGATTGGCTGCTGCCGTGCCTGGATGCCGTGGCCGACGAGGCTGGCCTGCTGGCCGCCGGCAAGCCGGAAGACTTCATGACCAAAATCGCTTTGCGTACAGGGGACCAAAAAAATGGGCTTTAACTGCGGTATTGTCGGCCTGCCGAATGTCGGCAAATCCACCCTGTTCAACGCCCTCACGGCCACCGTGGCCGCGCAAGCCGCGAACTATCCTTTTTGTACCATCGAGCCGAATGTCGGCCGCGTCGCCGTGCCGGACAAGCGCCTCGACACGTTGGCCGCCATCGGCAAATCGGCGAAAATCCTTCCCACCAGCCTGGAATTCGTCGACATTGCCGGCCTGGTGCGCGGCGCTTCGAAGGGCGAAGGCCTCGGCAACCAGTTTCTCGCGAACATCCGCGAGGTCGATGCCATCGTCCATGTGCTACGCTGCTTCGAGGATGACGACATCACCCATGTCGAGGGCAACATCGACCCGGTCCGCGACGCCGAGACGGTGGAGACCGAGCTGATGCTGGCCGACCTCGAAAGCCTGCAGAAGCGCCTGCCCGCTTTGCAGAAAAAGGCCAAGAGCAACGACCGCAATGCCGCCGCCGATGTCGCCTTGATCGAGCCGATCCTGGCCGCGCTGGAAGCCGGCAAGCCGGCCCGCACCGCGGTCTCGCCGGCCGATGCCGAGGCCGCCAAACGCCTCAACCTGCTCACCGCCAAGCCGGTGCTGTATGTCTGCAATGTCGAGGAGGCCTCTGCGGGCAGCGGCAACGCGCAATCGGCTCGCGTCGCCGCCATGGCCGCCGCGCAAGGGGCGGCCCACGTCATCGTCTCCGCGGCGATCGAGGCCGAGGTGAGCCAGCTCCCCGAGGCCGACCGCGCCGGCTTCCTCGCCGATCTCGGTCTCGAAGACAGCGGCCTGGATCGCGTTATTCGCGCCGGCTATGGGCTGCTCGGCCTGATCACCTATTTCACCGTCGGGCCGAAGGAAACCCGCGCCTGGACCATCATCAACGGCACCAAGGCCCCCGGCGCCGCGGGCGTCATCCATGGCGATTTCGAGCGCGGCTTCATCGCCTGTGAGACCACCGCCTATGACGACTATGTCGCCTATAAGGGCGAGGCCGGCGCCCGCGAGGCCGGCAAGCTGCGCATCGAAGGCCGCGACTATGTGGTCAAGGACGGTGACGTGCTGCTCTTCCGCTTTAACGTTTAAACAAACAGTATCGTAACACGGCAAGGACAGACCCAGAAAAGTCCCGCTACTGCGGGGTTTTTCGCGCGCGTATCAGATGGAACCGGGTACGATACGGGTGTGGAGTCGAAACCGGGCGCAGAAAAACCGGGTCCGGTCAGAAAAACAGGAAAAGGCATGCTGCAAGGCTTCAAACAAGCCTCAAATATCCAAAACGGCGGGATTTGATGGGGCAATATTTTTAGACAGCAATAATTGTTGGAGAGCGAGATTAGTGAAATATTTCTCGCGCATCGATCGCGGTGACGGATGTGCTGCCTTCAGCCAATTTTTAATCATATCATTGGCATTGCTCGGTAACCCGGCATAGCCCATCGTGTAGATGATTGTCTTAATCGCTTCGTTTTCAATTCGCCCCCGCGCTTGACGGATTTCGCGGTTAAACTGTCTCCGGATGTCGCGTGGCTTGACTATCGAAAGCGGTGTAACGGCAAAACTCGCCTCCGCAACGCCGATCAATCGTGTATCATCCCAGGGTTTGTTCATAGCATCGAGATCGTGCGCCGCCATCGAGCCTAGCAACCCATCGCCGCGATAAAGCTGTAACGGTAACCGAAAGTTTGCCGCAACAAGACGATCGATAAACTCGGGTCTCATGGCATAACACTGGCCATTGACCATGCCGCCTTTCATCGTGTTGGCTGCAACAGTCTTCGCGGAACGGCCACTGATCGGCAACCCCGATGCGATTAGGGCATTTGGATTGGTCCCAAACGCGTCGGCAATGGCCCTAAATGAAGCCTCGCCGATCCTGGCGTAAGCATCGACTCCGATATGAATCGCCGCATTCCGTCGCAACTCGTATAGGTAATGGTTGATCGCATTGGCCTTGTCCGCCGCGTCAAACCGGTAAACGGTCATCGCAGTATGAGCCAGTCGTAACGACCGCAAGATCTCGATCGTATTGTCCGTCGTTCCGTTCAATAGAACCGAAATATGCGCTGCCCGCCCAGCGCAAGCCTGATCGATCGACGCGATACACGCGCCGATCGTTGCGGCCTCATTGACCGCAAATACCGCAATATCAAAATCTAACCGTCCGGCATTACTTCCCATCACCCATCGCCCCTGGCTTGCACGCCATCGCCCAAATGGACTGCGGATAAGCTGGCTCATTGGGAAATTCCCTACGCCAGCCAACCCGCGCCCAGGTGACCAGGTTGGCCTTCAACGAATCCCGATTGCCCCAGGCACCGGTCTTGACCGTTTCCAGATCAAACCCACATTCGGCCAAAAAATACCGCATCCCGGTCTCGGTCCAGCGGCTGCAATCGACTGGTACATCATGAAGCCGGATCATGAATGGCGTCATCACCATGAAATATCCACCAGGCTTCACCATATCGAAGACATTGCGCCCCGCCCGATACGGCCATAACAGATGCTCGAACACCTGATCGGCGATCACTAGATCGAACTGGCGATCAAGCCTATCCTTGCAGATGTCATAAGCCGGATAGTTCATCTCGGTGAAGGATTTGAAGGGGATACCACGCCACGCATCGCCGGCGGATATTTCAAGAACATCCAAATTCTGCGGACCAAGTTCGTTGATCCAGCGCATGCACTCTTGCTGGTAAACTACCCGAACTAGATGTCTTAGATCATAACCAATGGCACGGGCTACACCCGAGACCACCGTCTTGACGCTAGGATTACTTGCTGTCTTTGCATTAATTGTGCGTTGTAATTTTTTTAGCAATGTGAAACACCTACGTCAAAATCGCAGATTGGAGGCGAGTTCTCGCAATACCGCAGCCCGCCAACCCAAATAACAAAACGATAGACAATCGCCAACGCATCGTTGTCCTCCCAGGGTTTTGGCGAACACTAGCTGGCCTGATTGAAACAATCAACGTTTCTAAAGTGATATGATCAACCACTCTCTGCGACGCGCTCCTGGAGGTAGGGACAGATAGGGCGGTGTATCGTGCCGCCGCCTCACCATCCGTCCGTCCTGGCGCGCGGTGGCTAGCCCGCCGCCCGGCCTGGGGCACTGCTTTGTCCCCAATGTCCCGAATTTGTCCCCACAGCTGGGGACGCAAAAGAACCTAGCCTTCTGCCGACGTCTCCGACGTCCCAATGTTCCCCCAAAATACGCATGGATGAGATTGCGGAGCAGGGGCTTAGCAGCCTGGGCGCGATGCTGGGGATAAAATTAGGAAGGAAATTACAGAGCGGGGTACGTACAGAGATAAAAGAAAGAGAAAACAAAGCAAACACAAGGATTTACCTCCAGCTTTCCCCGGTTTAACGACTAATTGGCACAGGTTGGGCCGCGCTGGTTTCAGCGCCGCAGGCCCCAGCGAACAAAAGCTTTGCGCCTCTTTTTCAGAGGGTGTTGGGATTTAGACCGCGATTACGTTAGGTCAAATCGGCCAAGGCAAGGAGAAGTCTTCTTTTTGTGAACAAAAAGAAGCAAAAAAACTTTATCGACTCTGGGCTATGGGCGTTGTCGGCGACAAAGACCCAGGCCTGCTGAGCCAAAAGTTTTTGCGCCGCTTTTTTCAAAAAGCGGCCACTTTCTTTTTCCGTCCGCGCCGCAGCGGAACAAGGCTGTAAACATCCTGCAATATACACAATCTTTAACTTTGCCAGGCGAAAAATCGTTTGCCTGACCTTCCGTGTTCCTCCCATACTGAGCGCAAGAGCAATCAGGAGGAATACCAAGATGACCTTGAAAGCCATCCTGGCCAATAAGGCACCAGGCTTCGTGGCGGTCCCCCCGGAAATGAAAATCAGCGGCGTCATCAGCGTTTTGGCGGAAAAACGCATTGGCGCCGTGCTGGTCGTCACCAAGGCGGGAGAACTGGTTGGTATCCTCAGTGAGCGTGACATCGTCCGCTGTCTCGCCGGCCGCGCCGCGGAGACCTTCGCCATGACGGCCGCGGCGCTGATGACCCCGCACCCCACCACCGCCACCCCGTCCACCACGGTCGCCCAGGCGATGGAAACGATGACGGACGGGCATTTCCGTCATTTGCCGGTCGTGGAGGATGGCCGGCTGATCGGCGTGGTGAGCATCGGCGACGTCGTGAAAGCCCGCATCGACCAGAGCGAACACGAGGTCGAAAGCCTGCGCACCTATGTCGTCGGCCAGGTCTGAGCGGGCCGGGCTGGAGCGCCTCACATAAGAAGTCGCGGGCTTTTGAACAATTTTGCTAGGTACGGGTCCGGATCGCGCCACCCGTGCGGCAGTCATGCCTGCCATTGATCTGGCTCATTGACTTGGGTCGCCGCTCGGCGCTTTCCTATAGACGGATCCTGTGAAACGGTGCCGGTTTATGGTATTTTTTGCGGGACCGGAGTTGGATCAACATGTCAGCCGCAGGGCGCCCTGTTTCGACCGTCGCTTTATCGGCCGGTCCGCCGCAGATCGTCAGGCCTGACCAGCCTGGTTACTGTCGGATGCACCCGTTTCTTGCCAAGTGTGACGAAGCCCTCGCCGAAATCTCCGCTCAGGGGCGGTACCGCCGCTTCGTGGCGCTTGAGAAACTGGCCGACCGGTTCCCCTATTATTCCGTCACCATGGAGGGCAAGACCCGGGACATCCTGGTCTGGTCGGCCAATGACTATCTCGCCATGGGGACCGAACCCGTGGTGATCGAGGCCGCGATCGAGGCCGGCCGCCGCATGGGCGCCGGCGCCGGAGGCACCCGCAACATCGCCGGCTCCTCGCCGCTGCACGTGGCGCTCGAAGAAGAGCTGGCTGACCTGCACGGCAAAGACGCCGCGCTGCTCTTCACCTCCGGCTATGTCTCCAACCAGGCGTCGCTCACCACCATTCTTAACTCCCTGCCCGACTGGCACGTGTTCTCCGACGCGCAGAACCACAACTCCATGATCGTCGGCATCAAGGGGGCGAAGAACCCGACGGTGCATATTTTCAAGCACAACGACATGGCGGATCTGGAGCGCCTGCTCGCCGCCGCCCCCGCCGACGCGCCGAAGCTGATTGCCTTCGAGAGCGTCTATTCCATGGACGGCGACATCGCCCCCATGCACGCCATCTGCGACCTCGCCGAGAAATACAACGCCCTAACCTATCTCGATGAAGTCCACGCGGTCGGCATGTACGGCCCGCATGGCGGCGGCGTCTCAGAGCGGGATGGCGTCGCGCACCGCATCACCATCATCGAGGGCACGCTGGCCAAGGCCTTTGGCTGCCATGGCGGCTATATCGCCGCGGATTTCAAGATCTGCGACTATATCCGTTCCTTCGCCGCCGGGTTCATTTTCACCACCGCCTTGCCGCCGACCACCGTCGCCGCGGCGCTGGCCTCCATCCGCACCTTGAAGGCCGATCATTCCCGCCGCGCCAAATTGTTCGAGCGCGCCGAGACGCTCAAGCAGAAATTCAAGGCGGCGGGTCTGCCGGTGATGGAGAGCACCAGCCACATCATTCCGCTGATGATCGGCGACGCCGCGAAGGCCACCGAAGTGTCAATGCGCCTGATCCGCGAATATGCCATGTACGCCACGCCGATCAATTATCCGACCGTGCCGCGCGGCACCGAGCGCCTGCGCTTCACCCCCGGGCCGAAGCATACCGACGCCATGATGGACGATCTGGTGTCCGCCCTGCGCACCATCCTGCTCGGCGCCGACGCCCCCAAGACCGTATCAGCCTAGCCCCGCATGGATCTCGGACTCGCGCAAAAGGCCGCCCTCGTCACCGGCGGCTCCAAAGGGATCGGCCTCGCCTGCGCCAAGGCGCTGCAGGCTGAAGGCGTGCGCGTGGCGATCTGCTCGCGCAGCCAGGACAATCTCGACAAAGCTTTGTCCGAGCTGCCAGGGGCTGTGGGCTTGCCCGCCGACCTGACCGACGCAAGCCAGGCCGCCACCCTGGTCGCGAAGGCCGAGCAGGCCATCGGCCCGCTCGACATCCTGGTCAACAGCGCCGGCGCGGCCCGCCGCACCCCGCCCGACGAATTGACCCCGGCGGCCTGGCATGCCGCCATGGACGCCAAATATTTCAGCTACATCCATGTCATTGACCCGGTGATCAAGCTGATGGCGGCGCGCGGCCGCGGCGTGATCGTCAACATCATCGGCAATGGCGGCAAGGTTGCGACCCCGGTGCATATCGCCGGCGGCGCGGCCAATGCCGCACTGATGCTCGCCACGGCCGGGCTCGGCCATGCTTATGCGGGGCGCGGCGTGCGCGTGGTCGGGCTCAACCCCGGCCTCACCGAAACCGGCCGCGTCACCGAGGGGTTCGCCTCCGTCGCGCGACTGGAAAAAATCAACGTCGAACAGGCCCGTGCCGAAGCCATCAGCCGCATCCCCATCGGCCGCATGGCCTCGCCGGAAGATCTGGCGAACGCCACCCTATTCCTCGCCTCGGACAAAGCCGGCTATATCACCGGCGTCACCGTGAGCATGGACGGCGCGCAAATCCCTGTCGTGCTGTAGGGCGGTGCCGGCGCAAGCGAAGGGGAAGGCTTCTTTTTGTGAACAAAAAGAAGCAAAAAAACTTTATTGATGCTGGGCCAAGGGCGTTGGCGCTGCCAACGCCCTTGGCCGCTTTTGATCGAAAAAGCGGCCGCTTTCCTCTCTCCGAGCATCGCGCGCAGTCTTAGAGATTCCATTTACCGAACATTCGAAATCTGCGATAATTTCACTTACGGGAGCAAAAGAATCCCGTAACGATCACGGCTTCGCCGACCAGAACTGAATCACACACAGTGGCACGATAAGCCCTGAGGATCGTCCCGAAGGAGGAACCAATGAAATATGCCAATCCGGCCCCGCTTGGGCTATTCGGCTTCGCCACCACCACTTGGCTGCTCAGCATGGTCAATGCCGGCTGGCTGCCCGCCACCACCGTACCCGTGGTCCTCAGCATGGCTTTCGCCTATGGCGGCGCCGCGCAATTCGCCGCCGGCCTGATGGAAATGCCCCGGGGCAACAGTTTCGGTTTCATCGCTTTTTGCAGCTTCGGCGCCTTCTGGTGGACTTTCGCTCTTTTCGAGAAATTCTTCGCAACCGGCGTCCCGACCGCCGCCGTGGGCTGGTATCTGCTGGTCTGGGGGGCGTTCACCTTCGCCATGTGGCTCGCCAGCTTTGCGCTCAACCGCGCGGTGTTCCTGGTGTTCCTGGCGCTGTGGATCACCTTCTTCCTGCTTGGCCTGTCCCCGCTTCTGGGCATCCCGGCGCTCTTCAAGCTCGGCGGCTATACCGGGCTGATCACCGCGCTGATCGCTTTCTATACGGCGGCGGCGGAAATCATCAACGAGTCGCACGGCCGCACCCTGCTGCCGCTCGGCGTCCCCGCGGCACGTCTGTCGACGGCGCCTCATCCGGCGGAATAAGGGAAGGAAGTGGGCCTGTGGCGCTGACGCGGCACGGGCCCAGTTTAAAAAAGTTTTTTTGCTACTTTTTGTTCACAAAAAGTAGCGCTTCCTTACTTACGCGCGCGGCGCCGCGGCGCGGCTCAGCCTGTCATTGATCGCTAGCCCCAGCCCGGTATCCGGCACCGCCATGGCGGCGATCCGGCGCAGCCCCAGAGAAGGCGCCTGCGCGTCCAGCCAGTGCAACCCCTCAAACAAGCTTGCCGCCGCCTCGGCCAGGTTGGCGCTTGCGGAGAGCTGAAACACCAGTTTCGCGCCTGGCAAGGGCGGACCGAACGCCAGCAGCGCCTCGTCGGCCGCAACCTCATCGGCGCGCAGCCGCACCGGCAGGGCCGGCGCATAATGCGAAACCAACATCCCCGGCGACCGCAGGCTGTTTGCTTCCACGGCCTGCTCAATCGGCACCCCAAGCCGCACGGGCCCGATTGCCGCCTCCAGAGCCTCCAGCGCCACCCCGCCCGGCCGGAGCAACACCGGTGTCCCGGTGGAGAGGTCGAGCACCGTGGATTCCACCCCGACGGGGCACGGCCCGGAATCAACCACCGCGGCGATCCGCCCCTGCAACCCCGCCAACACATGCGCCGCCGTGGTCGGGCTGATCTGGCCGGAGCGATTTGCCGAGGGCGCGGCCACCGGCCGGCCGACCGCGCGCAACAATTTCGCCGCCTGGGGATGCGCCGGCACCCGCACCGCCAGCGTCTCCAACCCCGCCCCGGCCAACAGCGCCACAGCGCAGTTCGCCCGGCGCGGCAGCACCAAGGTCAGGGGCCCGGGCCAGAATGTCTGCGCCAGTTTGCGCGCCGCGTCATTCGCCGCCACATCGGCAAACGCCGCCTCGGCACTGGCGTAATGGCAGATCAGGGGGTTGAAATGAGGTCGCCCCTTAGCGGCAAAAATCGCGGCCACCGCTTTGGCATTGGTGGCATCCGCGCCCAGCCCGTAGACCGTCTCAGTGCCGAAGGCGACCAGCGCGCCCGCCGCCAACAGCCGCGCCGCCGCTTCAATATCCTGGTCCGTACCCGCAAGAAGTGCCGTCACGGCCGTTTTAACTTTCGGTCGTCTTTTCGTCCGACTTTTCGCCCGACTTGTGGCCCGCCACCAAATCCCGCGCGACTTCCGGCCGATGCAGCAACCGGTTGATCCTGGTCGCCTCGTCCAACGCATCATCGGCGGAGAATTTGATCTCCGGCGTCACCCGCAGGCCCAGCTTCGGCGCCAGCTGCCCGCGCAGGAACGGCGCGACCCGTGCCAGCGCCGGCAGCAGCGGCCGCACATCCTGGTTGCCGAGCCGCGTGATGAAAATCAGCGCGTGCTTCAGGTCCGGCGACATGCGCACCTCGGAAATCGTCAGATGCGCCCGGGCCAGCGCCGGATCGTGGAACTCCGTGCGCAGCAGGATCTCCGCCAGCGCGTGACGGATCTCCTCACCGACGCGAAGCTGCCGCTGGCTCGGCCCTTTGACCTCAGGGCGCGACGATTTCGGTTTCATAGCATTCCACCACGTCGCCGACCTGCAGATCCTGGAACCCGGCGAAGGACAGGCCGCATTCATAGCCGCGCGCCACTTCGCGCACATCGTCCTTGAAGCGCTTCAGCTGCGACAGCTCGCCCTGATGGATCACCACGTTGTCGCGCAGCAGGCGCACGCCCGCACCGCGTTTGACCAGCCCCTCGGTGACGTAGCACCCCGCGACCTTGCCGGTTTTGGTGATGTTGAACACCTGGCGGATTTCCGCGTAGCCCAGGAACTTCTCGCGATGGACCGGCGCCAGCTTGCCTTTGACAAGCTTCTCGACGTCGTCCGCCACCTCGTAAATGATCGAGTAGTAGCGGATGTCCACACTGTCACGATGCGCGAGCTCGCGCGCCTGCGCGTTGGCACGCACATTGAAGCCGATGACGATGGCGTCGGACGCCTTGGCCAGCTGCACGTCGCTCTCGGTGATCTGGCCGACCCCCGAATAGAGCACGCGCACCCGCACCTCCTCGTTGCCGAGCTTGGTCACGGTCACGCCGATCGCCTCGGCCGACCCCTGCACGTCGGCCTTGATGACGACCGCCACTTCCTTCTGTGCGCCGGCCTGGATGCGCGCCAGCATCTCTTCCATCGTGCCGCGCCCAGCGGTCTGCGCCGCGGCCTGGCGCTCGCGCAGCTTGTGCTGGCGATATTCGACGATTTCGCGCGCCCGCGTGTCGCTTTCGACCACGACGAACGGCTCGCCCGCGGTCGGTGCCGCCGACAGGCCGAGAATCTCCACCGGGGTCGCCGGCAGCGCCACTTTCACCGCCTTGCCCTTATCGTCCTGCATGGCGCGCACACGGCCCCATTGCGCGCCGGCCACGACGATGTCGCCCGCATGCAGCGTGCCTTTCTGCACCAGCACGGTCGCCACCGGGCCGCGGCCGCGATCCAGCCGGCTTTCGACCACCGCACCTTCGCCCGTGCGGCTCGGATTGGCGCGCAGCTCCAGCACTTCCGCCTGCAGCAGAATGGCTTCTTCCAGCTTGTCCAGGCCGGTCTTCTTCAGGGCCGAGACTTCCACATCCTGGGTCTCGCCACCCATCGCTTCCACCACGATCTCGTGCTGCAGCAGCTCCTGGCGCACCCGGTTCGGGTTGGCACCCGGCCGGTCAATCTTGTTGATCGCCACGATCAGCGGCACGTTCGCCGCCTTGGCGTGTTTGATCGCCTCAATGGTCTGCGGCATCACGCCGTCATCGGCGGCCACCACCAGCACGACGATATCCGTCACCTTGGCGCCGCGCGCGCGCATGGCGGTGAACGCTTCATGGCCCGGCGTGTCGAGGAACGTGATCTGCGCGCCCGACGCCAGCTTCACCTGATAGGCGCCGATATGCTGGGTGATGCCGCCCGCCTCGCCGGCCGCCACGTCGGTATGGCGCAGCGCGTCCAGCAGGCTGGTCTTGCCATGGTCAACATGGCCCATGATCGTCACCACCGGCGGCCGTGGCTGCAAATCGGCCGCGACATCGGTCGCACCTTCCAGGCCGAGTTCGACGTCCGAGTCCGCGACGCGGCGGGCGCGATGGCCGAACTCGGCGATCACCAGCTCGGCGGTGTCGGCGTCGATCGCCTGGGTGATGGTCGCCATCACGCCCAGTTTCATCAGCGTCTTCACCACCTCGGTGCCACGCGCGGCCATGCGGTTGGCCAGCTCCTGCACGGTGATGGTCTCCGGCAGGATCACCTCGCGCACCACCTTCAGGCCATCGGAGCGCAACAGCTCCAGTTCGGCCTGACGGCGCTCGCGCTCACGCTGGCGGCGCACCGAGGCCAGCGAACGCACCTTCTCGTCCTCGCCTTCGATGGCGGCCTGCACGTCGATGCGGCCGGCGCGGCGGCGGTCGTCGCCGATCTTCTTCGGCGGCGTCACCGGCACGCCGCGCTTCGAGGGCGCACCGACACTCGGGCGGCGCACGTTACGCGGCGTCTCGTCCTCTTCGTCCGCGCGCGCCCCGGGGCGGGCCGGCTTGAGCTGCAAGGTTTCCCGTGCCGCGCCCGGCGCCGTTGGCGCCTTGGCGGCGGGGGCCTGCGGCTTGGCGGCCGGGGCGCCACGCGCACCGGCTGGGGCCGGCGCGGTCGGCGCGGCGCCCTTCGCCTCGGCGCGTTGGGCCGGCTCCGACGGCTGAGCCGCAGCGGCCCGGTCCGCCGTGACGGCGGCAACGGCAGCGGCCTCTTCGGCGGCACGCTGTGCGGCGGCGGCCGCAGCGGCGGCAGCCTCTTCGGCGGCACGCTGCGCGGCAGCTTCCTCCTCACGGCGGCGCGCCTCTTCGGCGGCGGAAAGGATGGAGATCTTCTCTTGCTCGCGGCGTTCCGCCTCGCGCTGCGCCGCCAGGCGCTGCTCCGCCAACACGCGCTGGCGCGTCGCGATTTCCGCGGCGGTCAAAGCGCGGCCACCGGCGGCCGAACGCTGCCGGGACGGGGCATTTTGCGGCGCTGGCGGCGCGGCGGGCCGCTCCGCCGGGGTTTTCAGCGTCAGGGTCGGCGTGGATGAGGCGGCCGCAGGCGGCTGCGCGCCCGGCGCCGAGCCGGGGCCGAGGCCGCGCTTCTTGCGCACTTCAACCTGCACCACTTTCGAGCGCCCGTGCGAGAAGCTTTGCCGCACGGATCCGGCATCGACGGTATGTCCCGCCTCGCCACGCGCGGCCGGGCGCAGGGAAAGCCTGCCTTTGGTTTCAGTCTGGTCGTTGCCGTCACTCATGCTTTAATCCGGTCCATCCACTCGTCTAGCCGGAGCGACCCGGCCGCATTGGGCGTTACTGCCCGCTTGGGCCCGCGGCCGCAACACCTGCGAGCCGCAAAGCTTCTATTTGAATCTTTTCCGCCAGCCGTCCCGCCGCGATCACGGCGTGCACGGCATGCTCCCGGCCGAAAACCTGCCCCAGCCGGGCTGCGGTGAACACCGTCACCACAGGAACCTCACGGCCGCCGATAAACCGCGCCCGCTCCTCCACACTACCATCCAACGCCTGCATCACCAGCCCGGCTCTGCCGGAAACCAGCCACTCACGCGCTTTCTCGAAACCTGAAATCGCACCGCCGCCGCGCCGCGCCAGCCCCGCCAACTCGAAAATCCGCTGCCGCAGCATCGCCTCGACCTGACAGCGCAAATCTTTCGGCACGCTCACCGGCTGCTTCGCCGCCCGAGGAAACACGCCTCGTTTGAGCGCCATCTCTACCACATCGCCCGCCGCACTCAACCATAGACCACGGCCGGGCAGGGTTGCGCCGACATCGAAAACCAGCGTCCGGTCAGGTGCCACGACAAAGCGCAGCATCGCCTCGCGGCGTCCCTGCTCGCGCCGCACCAGGCAGCGCCGGAGCGGCCCGCGCTCCGGTTCCACCTCGATGGGATCAGCGATGTCCGGTTCAGGCAGCGTTGCCGTCACCTTCGAACCAGTGCGCACGGGCCGCCATCACGATTTCGTTCGCCGCCGCCTCGGTCATCACCTCGTTGCCGAGAATCTCCACCAGCTCGTCGCCGGCGAGATCGGCCAGATCATCCAGCGTCTTCACGCCCTTCTCGCCCAGAGCGATCAGGTCCTTGGCGCTCAGCGCCTCGATCGCCGCGACCTCGTCGGTCACGCCGAGGGCGACGCGGCGCTCCTCCTGCTCGGTGGCCTGACGGGCGAGGAACGTCTCGGCGCGGCGCTTCAGCTCGGCCGCGACATTCTCATCGAACCCTTCGATCGACGCCAGCTCCTCTTCCGGCGTCATCGCCAGATCCTCGATGGACTCGAATCCTTCCTGCACCAGCAGGCCGGCAATCATGTCGTCCACGTCGAGCGCTTCCACGAACAGCCCGGTCTTGCGGCGGAACTCTTCCTGGCGGCGCTCGCTCTCCTCGGCCTCCGTGAGGATGTCGATATCCCAGCGCGTCAGCTGCGAGGCCAGGCGCACATTCTGGCCGCGCCGGCCGATGGCGAGCGAGAGCTGGCTGTCTGGCACCACGACCTCGACGCGCCCGGCCTCCTCATCCATCACCACCTTGGAGACTTCCGCCGGCGCCAGCGCATTGACCACGAAGGTCGCGACGTTGGGCGACCAGGGAATAATGTCGATCTTCTCGCCCTGCAACTCGGCCACCACCGCCTGCACGCGCGAGCCGCGCATGCCGACGCAGGCGCCGACCGGGTCGATCGACTGATCGCGCGAAATCACCGCCATTTTCGCGCGCGAGCCCGGATCGCGCGAGACCGCCTTGATTTCGATGATGCCGTCATAAATTTCCGGCACTTCCTGGGCAAACAACTTCGCGAGGAAGCCGGGATGCGTGCGCGAGAGGAAGATCTGCGGGCCGCGCGGCTCTTCGCGCACATCATAGATGAAGGCGCGCACACGGTCGCCATTGCGCAGATTCTCGCGCGGGATCGTCTCGTCACGGCGCAACAGCGCCTCGGCACGGCCGAGATCGACCATCAGATTGCCGTACTCGGTGCGCTTCACCACGCCGTTGATGATCTCGCCGACGCGGTCCTTGAACTCGTTATATTGCTTGCTGCGCTCATATTCGCGCACGCGCTGCACGATCACCTGCTTGGCAGTCTGCGCGGCGATGCGGCCGAAATCGATC
>DATJHR010000127.1:0-33346 GCA_035493735.1 Acidocella sp. | reverse complement strand
TGAGGGCCTGCGCTGTTGAGTCGACCTGGTCATCGTAGCGGCCCTTCGGGAACATCGCCAGTTCATGCTCATAGTCCGGCAGCCAAGAGGCGTCGTGAGGCAGGTAGACCCGTCCCGCCTCGATGGCGGCCGTCTGGGTCGTCATCCGCATGACCTTGTCGTGCAACGGTTTGACCGCCTCGATCCGAGCAAAGCCCTCATATTTCAGCTCCTGGATCAGTTGCACGCCGGCGGCGGTGTCTTCGATCAACACCGTCCCAGCCCTATGCTGCTCTGCCTGTTGGCGGAGCTTGCGCTTGAGTTCCGGGTATTCCAGCCGCTCGCGGCCGTTACCCCTTCAGGCGTCGAAGTCGACGTGGATCGGCTTAGTCAGGGTGCCGCCGACCAGTTGTGGCTTGCGCTCCGGTTAGCATCGGTCAAAGAGGCGGTGGCCGGCGGAACGAGCCTACCGTTCATCGCCGATGCCCTGATGGTCAACTACGATGACGGCCGGGCTGCCGTCGGTTTCGAAGTACTCTCCAAGGATGAAGCCCTCCGCTAAAGAGGTAGAAGTGACAACCATGTTGTAAACTGATGCCGTTAACTTCTGCACGCCCTACCGTTTATGCCCGCGTTATGCGAGCACCCTTCGATAAAATCGATGTCTCGATCATTGAGATTTAACTAAAAGCGCCGCTTGCGTCTTACAGAAACTCTCTCTGAAAGCCCGCAGGGGATAAATAAATTCCCAAAATTGATCGAGGCGTATAAAATTTTTTTATTGGCGCAGGCCGTTCGCATTAATGTTGGAATTTTTTTCTTCTGCGCCATTGCCATGCCATCAAGTTACCTATATCAGGCTATTGTATGCTTTGGCATGGCGACTTGCCCGCCCTTTGGTTGGATGCGCGCTCAGAGATGGACAGAAAAATGAACTTTGACACGCGGTTTAGGGCGCTCATTGCCGAAGTGAGGTGGACCACCGCACCCAGCCCCCTTCCATACAACAGCCGATATTCGTGACCTGGTCGGCCGAACAACGTGCGGCCTGAAGCCCCCTACACCTCAAGGAGATCGCCGATGCCGGAAAGCGTCATCACCGCCAATCGCCTGACCGACGGCGTCGTCGTCTGGTTGGGCGGGAATACCCAATGGACTGACCGGCTTGTCGACGCCGCCATATTCGAGGGCGAAACGGTGCAAGCCGCGCTGGATGAGGTCCGCCAAATGGACCAGCAAATCGCGGTCGAGATCCGCGAGATTCCCGTCGCACGCCTCGGCGAACTCCCCGTCCCGGAGGCGCGCCGCGAGCGGCTGAGAAGCACGGGGCCGAGCGTCCGCGCCGACTTGGCCGGGACCGCGCCCAGCGCTCGCTGGGCGCAACCGCCCTTCCCGCCGCCGCCTTCGGCCAGTTCGCGCTCGCCCTATGCGGGCATCTACCGCTACGACGAATATGATCGGCAGTTTTTGCGCGACCGGGCCGAGCAATTTCGCCAGCAGGTGCAGCGGCGTCTGGCGGGAGAGCTGAGCGAGGACGAGTTCAAGCCGCTTCGGCTGATGAATGGCCTCTATCTCCAGCTTCACGGCTACATGCTGCGCTGCGCCCTACCGTATGGTGTGCTCAGCGCCTCGCAGATGCGCCAGCTCGCCTATGTCGCGCGCTATTACGATCGCGGCTACGGACATTTCACGACCCGTCATAACATCCAGTTCAATTGGCCGCGCTTGGCTGACACACCAGACATCCTGGCCGTTCTCGCCGAGGCAGACCTGCACGCCATCCAGACGAGCGGCAATTGCGTACGCAATGTCACGACTGATCACTTCGCGGGTGCTGCGGCCGAAGAGGTGGTGGATCCGCGTCTCTACGCCGAGATCCTTCGGCAATGGTCGACGGACCACCCAGAGTTCACTTACCTGCCACGCAAGTTCAAGATCGCGATCACCGGCAGCCCGCAGGACCGCGCGGCGGTTCGGGTTCACGATATCGGCATTCTCGCCAAACGCGATGCCCGGGGAGCACCAGGGTTTCAAATCTATGCCGGCGGCGGCCTAGGTCGCACCCCCGTAGTGGGCACGAAAGTCCGCGATTGGCTGCCCGTCCGTGACCTGCTGCGCTATGTCGAGGCGATCCTGCGCGTCTATAACGCCCTCGGCCGGCGCGACAATATCTACAAGGCACGGATCAAAATCCTCGTCCGCGAGATGAAGCCGGAAAAATTCATCGAGATGATCGAGCAGGAGTTCACCTCGATGCCCGCCGATCACGGCGTGCTGGAGGACGAGGTGATCGAAGCCGTCGCCGCCCGCTTCATTCCCCCGCCCTTCGCCTTGCGGCCGTCTGAATCCGGGCGGCTGAAAGAGGCCATGGCGACCGACCGTGCCTTCAGGGCGTGGGTCAAGACCAATACCCATGCCCATCGGGAGCCCGGCTATATCTCGGCCGTCATCTCGCTAAAACCCATCGGCGGCATTCCCGGCGACGCGAGCGCCGAAGAGATGGAAGCGATTGCGGATCTGGCCGATCGCTTCTCCTTTGGCGAAATCCGCGTTTCGCATGAGCAAAACCTGGTCCTCCCCCATGTCGACAAGGATCATCTCTATACGCTTTGGCAGGGGCTGGTGAAGGCACGTCTGGCCAGCGGCAATATTGGCCTCGTGACCGACATCATCTCCTGCCCCGGCATGGACTACTGCAGCCTGGCCACGGCGCGGGCGATCCCGGTCGCCCAAAAAATCGCCGAACGTTTCGCCGATCCTGAACGCCAGGCCGCGATCGGCCCGCTCGACCTCAACATCTCGGGCTGCATTAACGCCTGCGGCCATCATCATGTGGGGCATATCGGGCTGCTCGGCGTCGATAAGAATGGAGAAGAGGTCTACCAGATCACGCTCGGCGGCGCGTCCGACGAGGAGGCGTCGATCGGGAGTATCATCGGGCCTGCCGTGTCGTCGGACAAGGTGGCGGACGCGATCGAAGCCATCGTCGAAGCCTATATCGTTCACCGCGACGCGGACGAGTTGTTCATCGACACCTATCGCAGGCTTGGCGCAGATCCGTTCAAGGAGGCCGTCTATGGCGCTCATCAACAGCCGGTGTGAGGTGATCTCGGACGAATGGATCTATCCGGACGTCGAAGGCAATATTGTGGTTCGCGCCGGGGCCATCGTGCCGCTCGATCTGCTGGTGGGGCTCGGTATCAGCTTCGCCGTCGAGCGTCCCATCGGAGCTTTGGTGTCATCCGGCACGACCGCGGACCTGATCGCGCCTCTGCTCGAGTGGCTTGAGCTGGTCGTCGTCGAATTCCCGAAATTCCGCGACGGCCGGGGCTTCACGGTCGCGCGGGCGTTGCGGGAGAAGCATGGATACGAGGGCGACATCCGCGCCATCGGGCACATTCTTCCGGATCAGTTCGCGGCGCTCGTGCAATGCGGCTTCTCGTCGATTGTGCCCCCACCGGAGCATCCTCCCGAGCAATGGACAGCAGCCCGATCGCCTGCGAAGCCGATCGATGCCGGGCGAGGCCAACTGCTCCACCGCCTTGTTGGACGCGGAGCGCCGCCTGACATTAATCGCTGAGGCATTTTCCGTCCCTCTCCTGACGCCGGTCCCAAGGCGCAATTACGATGGCGTTCAGGCGCAAATGAAAGCTTCAGATAGTATGACACGCGTATTCCTGATCGGTGCCGGCCCGGGCGACCCGGAATTGCTCACGCTGAGGGCGGCGCGCCTGCTCGGCGCGGCCGAGGTGGTGCTGCATGACAGCCTGGTCGATCCCCGCATCCTGGCCACGGCGCCGCAGGCACGGCTGATCGATGTCGGCAAGCGCTGCGGCCGCCATTCCGCGCCGCAACAGGAAATCTGCCGCCTGCTGGTGGAACAGGCGCTGGCCGGGCGTGTGGTCGTGCGGCTGAAGGGCGGCGATCCGATGGTTTTCGGCCGCGCCACCGAGGAGATGGAGGCGCTGCGGGCGCACGGCATTGGTTTCGACGTGGTTCCGGGCATCACGGCGGCCATGGCCGCCGCCGCGCTGCGCCTCTCGCTGACCCGCCGCGGTGTCTCGCGGTCGCTGCATTTCCTGGCCGGGCACGGCGCCGAGGACGGGCTGCCGGCGCATGACTGGGTGGCGCTCACGCGGTTGGGCGGCACGCTGGTCGTGTATATGGGGGGCAAGACCCTGCCTGGACTCGCCGCACATTTCATCGAGGCGGGCATGGCGGCGGATATGCCGGCAGTCGCGGTCGAGGATGCCAGCCTGGAGACCCAGGCGGTGACGCGCGGCACGATCGCCAGCCTGCCGAGCCAGTTGGCTGCTGCGGCGCCGCGTGGGCCGCTGCTGGTGCTGATCGGCCCGGCCGTGGCGGAGGAAACCGGCCTCGCCGAAGCGCTGACCGCGGCCGACCGTCGCTGGGCAACAGCCGGTGCCGACGATGACTGGAACGTAAATTTCACCCTGTCCGGCTAACCGGCGGCAGAAACTGCCAAGGCGTTGGCAAGTTCAGCGCGGGCAGATGCGAAATCGGGATGTCCGCGCTGGCGCGAAAACTGGCCCAGAGATTCGTACAATTTCAAGTCCCAGTCACCGACGATGCGTCCCGGCGGCCCCTGCAACGCCACCACACGCCGTGCCAGGACGAGTGCTTCGTCCATATCATGCGTGATCAGCACCATCGTTGCGCGATAATTTTCGGCCACGTGAAGGATATGCTCCTGCATCCTCTCTCGCGTTAGCGGATCAAGGGCGCTGAGCGGCTCGTCGAGGAGCAAAATCTTCGGCTCGGGCGCTAAAGCGCGCGCCAGCGCCACACGCTGCGCCATTCCTCCCGACAGCTGCTTCGGCAGCAATGCCCCCACATCACGCAACCCAACCAGATCCAGCGCCAGGTCGATGGCCCGATTACGCGCCGTCCTGTCCAAATGCCGAAGACCGAAGGCCACGTTGCCGCGGACCGACAGCCACGGCATCAAACGCGGCTCCTGGAAAACGAAGCCGACATGCTCCGGTCGGATCGGCGCGCCGCCAAGCAAAACGGTGCCTCGGTTCGGTGACTCAAGTCCCGCGAGACACCGCAGGAGCGTGCTTTTACCGCTGCCGCTACGGCCGATGATGGCGGTGATCCCATCCGTCTCCAGCGTCAGGGAGAGCGGCCCGAGGACCGGTATGGCGTTGAACGCCTTCACCAGCCCTTGTACCTGCAGCGCCGGGTTCATACGGGCTCATCCCGGCGGACGGTGTCCTGCCAAGAAGTGACCGCGCCGGCAAAACGCGCCAAAATCCAATCCATGATCTTGCCACACACCGCAAATACGAGGATCGCCCCGACAACCTGGTCAGGCCGACCGATCTGCTCGCCGTTGGTCAAGACGAAGCCCAGACCGTTACTGGCCCCCATCATTTCAGCGGATGCGACAAACATCCATCCCAGCCCCAGCCCTCCGCGCAGTCCTGTCAGATAAGCGGGGGAACAGGCGGGCAATTGCACACGCCACATCAACGGGAGCCGGCCATATCCATGAACACGGCCGACTTCGATCAGCTTGCGATCGACCCCGGCGATGCCGTTCATCAGGTTCAAATAGACCGGAAAAAACACGCCCACAGCGATGAGCAGAATTTTCGAGGTATCGTAGATGCCGAACCAAATAATGAATAATGGCACCCAGGCAAGCGAGGGCACATTGCGCAGAGCCTGCAGCAGCGGATCAAAAAATTGCCTTGCCCGCAGCGAGGCGCCGGTTAGCGTTCCCATCACCGTAGCGGCCAGGGCACCAAACAGGAAACCAAGCGCGAGACGCTGTCCTGTGGCACCGAGATCCGCCGCAAGCGATCCATCCTGCGCCATGCTGAGCAGAGTCCGCGCCACCTGCAACGGACTTGGTAGCAGATCGGCCTCGACCCAGCCGCGTGCGGCCACGAACTGCCACAGCAGTACGCAAAGCACCGGCAAAAACAAGCCGATGCCGCCGCGCCAAGCGACCAGCTTCGGCGCCAACGCCACAGCCTTACCTGGCGCGGCGAGGAACGGACTGAACGCCCCCAGGTACTCCTCAGACATTCTCAACCCTCGTGACAAACTGGTTATTTACCATGGCGGCGACGGTCGCATCGATGTTAACGCTTGCCGGAATAACCCCCAATTTCTGAAACACCCTGCCGCTCGCGGCGATGCGCGCCTGCCCGTCCGGCGTCAGCTCCGGCGTATCGAAATGCTGGCGCGACATTTGCAGCTTTGCCACATTTGCCGAAAGCCCAGCCGCCTGCGCGAGAATGGGCGCGAGCACTTGTGGGTCTTTCTGCGCCGTGCGGCGTGCCCGCTCGTAGGCTTGCAGCAATTTTGTGATAATGCCCGGATGCTCGTGCAAGAAGTCCTCGCGGGCCACCAATACGTTGGGGGTAATGATGGAGAGGTTTCGGTAGAAGAGCCGATCCTTGTTCTGCAGCTGCGCCTCCGCCATGAACGGGTCAAGGCCGGCCCAGGCGTCCACATCGCCCCGGTCCAGAGCCATCCGCCCGAGTTCATGTTGCAACGGCACCAGGGTGATGTCGGACAGGCGTAGGTTCGCGTTTTCTAGGGCCCGCAGCAGGAACGCGTAGGGTTCGGTCCCCGGCGTCGCCGCGACACGGCGCCCCTTCAGATCCGACACGCTGTGCACCGATGATCCCGCCTGCGTCACCAGCGCGGTGGTTTCAGCGATGTCATTAACATACACGGTTTGCACGGGCTCACCGTTGGCGCGGGCCAACAGTGTGGCAGAGCCCGCGGCGGAACCGAGTACGATGCTGCGGCCACGCAGAAACTCCAGCGCCTTATTGCTGCCCTGGCTCAGCACCCAGCTGACGCTGATGTTAGGACCAAGCGCCTGCTCCACCCAACCATTCTGCTTCAGAAGCAGGCTCAGCGGGCTGTAATAGGCATAGTCGATGGTGATCTGTGAGACTGGCTTGGCGCGCGCGCGGCCGATCGAAAACAGCGCGGCAGAGCCGGCCAAGGCGGTCGTGGCCAGGAAGCCACGGCGCGGCAGTAAAGTTTGGTTTGACATGCTTTGTCCTTCGTTAATACGCGAGGTGGTTAGGGAGAGTGGTCGCTTTTTGAAAAAGCGGCGCAAAAACTTTTGTTTGCCTGGGCCTGTGACCTTGAAGCCAGCGCGGCCCAAACGAACAGGCCTTCGCTCTAGCTGCCGACCATCCAATAAGCGGGAGGTGCGGTGCCGTTGACAGCGAAATCGCCGACGATGCGCTGCTTGTAGATCAGCGGGTTGTGCGAGGAGATCGTACGCGCGTTGCGCCAGTGCCGGTCGAGCGCTGCGGCGCGGCTGGTAGCGGAAGCGCCGAGCGCGTCGAACAGCAAGGTCGTCGCCTCCAGGGCAAGCTTGATCACGACGGGCTGCGCTTGCGCCACGGTGATCTCCGCGTTGATCGCGGCCATGGTCCGGTCGGCCTCGACGTCTCGTGACTGGTAGACCTGCTGCAACGCTTCGGCCGCCTGCAGCGTGATGGCGCCGGCCGCATAGGCGAGGCTGCGCACCTGGCCGACGGTCTGCAGGATCTGCGGATCGTTCCGCCAGGTGGCGGCCGCGCCATGCGTGTAGGTCCGATCGCGCCCGGCCACCTGCGCCGCCAATTCCCGCGTCGCCGCGCGGCTGATTCCGGACAGGGTCGCCAGATGCACGAGCTGGAAGAAAGCGGTGCGATAAGGCGAGCGGCTGTCGAGCGCCAACAGGTCTTCCTGGTCCACCGGCGTGCCTTCAAAGACGGTCGTGCCGCTGCCGGTCAGCCTTTGACCAAACCCATCCCAATCATCCACCCTGCTAACACCGGGTGCCCTGGCGGAAACGAATCCGCTGATGACCTCGCTTTCGCGCACCGCGCCAAAATTAATCCAGTCCGCGAACAACGTGCCGGTGCTGTAATATTTTGTGCCCTCGAGCAGCAGCCCATCGCTTTGTTCCGTCAGCGTCGTGGCGAAACTGCCCATCTTGTTGCCAGCGCCTTCGCTGTAGGCGCTGCCGAGCAAATCGCCGCGGGCGAAGCGTGGCAGCCAGCGGGCACGAAATGGGCCGGGGCCATTCAGCACATCCTCGACGGCACCGAAATGCGCACGGAGAGCCTGGGGAATGTTCGACTCCGCTGCCGCGAGCTCGATCAGCAGGCCAAAGAATTCGGGCAGCGTCGCGCCGGAACCACCCTCGTCACGCGGAATGCGCACCGCGCCGAAGCCGGCCTCCTTGAGCCAGCCGATCTCTTCATACGGTAACCTGCGCTCCACCTCCCGCGCGACCGCCCCCTCCGCGATCTTCTCGAAAATCGGCCGGAACTTTCGTTCGAGGTCGTCGTATGCCGCAGTTTGCGGCGCGGCCCAGCCCAATTCTGCTCTGCTCATGGAACCCCGCGAAAAAAGGAAGGCTTCTTTTTGTGAACAAAAAGAAGCAAAAAACTTTTTATGCTGGGCATGGACGTTGTCGCCGGCACCGCCCATGGCCCACAAGCGGCAGCTTTCTCTAAAAGGGCCGATCGCCGGTAATCGTCACACGAAAGCCTGACCGGATCTGCGGATGGTAATCCCATAGCGCCATGTGCTGCACCGCGCGGTTATCCCAGAAGGCGACCGAATCGCGCTGCCAGCGGAAGCGCACCTGAAATTCCGGCCTAGTGCCGTGCGCGTAGAGAAAGCGCAGGATCGCCTCGCTCTCGCCGGGTGGCAACTCGTTGATCTTCACCGTGAAAGTCGGGTTCACGAAGATCAGCTTGCGGCGCGAAACCGGGTGCGTGCGAATCACGGGATGCACAGCGCTCGGATAGCTCTTGCCGGTTTCCGCACGACCATCACGTGCGTTGTGGCTGCGGTAGACATGCTCGCCTGAATGCGTGGCCGTCAGCCCTTCGAGATAGGTTTGCAGGCGCGGCGACAAAGCATCGTAAGCGGCGATCTGGCTCGCGAAGAGCGTGTCACCGCCGACCGGCGGCACGGTGTGCAGATGCAGGATGCTGCCCATCGGCGGGATCTCGTCGCAGGAGACATCCGAATGCCAATTCTCACCGGCGATCCGCTTGGAATTCGCATCCGCGTGGATCGGCAACAATTCCGGATGTCCCTCCGGGCCCGGAATGTTGGGGTGGATGTGCAGCGGGCCAAAATGACGGCCGACCGCTTTGAGGCTCTCAGGCTGGAGCGCCTGCTCGCGGAAGAACAAGACCTGGTGATCGAGCAGCGCCCGGTTGATCTCCTCCACCTCCCGGTTGCCAAGCTGGTTTGTCAGGTCGATGCCGGCGATCTCCGCGCCGACCTGCGGGGTGAGCGGGCGGACCTCGATCTTTTCGTAACGCATTATTGTGCCTCCTTTTGCAAATCAACGATCCGGCCCCCGACAGGCGCCCGGCATTGCACGGCCAGGTCGACTGCCTGGCGGGCGATCTCGGCAACGGCCGTCAATTCGCCGAACGTGCCCCGCGCGAGGGGACCGGCGACCAGGAGATCCGGTTGCGGCGCGCCGGATGCATCGAGCGCGCGGCCGAGATGATCGCAAGCCAGCCCAAGAGCCATGGGATCCGGCGCCAGCCACCCCGCGCGGACCCGGTCCGCGATGAGCGGCTCGCAGCGTGTGAAACTCGCCGGCGCCGACCCGGTGGTGACGACGACGGCGTCGAAAACCGCCTCAATGCTGGTGGTCTGGCCGCGCGGACGCAGCGTTATCACCAGCCCGCTATTCTGCCGCCGTGCTGCGACGATCGACGCAGCCTGCACCACCAAAGACCCGGCCGCCGCCTGGCGCTCCAGCACGGCGTCCAGTTGCGGCGCCACGCGATGACGATGGGTTTCCCAATAGGGGCGCAGATGGCGGAGCAGCCGGAGGCGCTCCTCGTGCGGCAGGTGTGTCCAGATCGCCTGGGCTTCGACACGCAGGGCATCGAAGACCGGATGCCAGTCCAGCCCGTCCCCCCGCGCTTGCGCGACCCTCGCGCGCACTTGTTCCAACAGGCCGCGCGCCGTGCACGAGGACAAGTCGAGGAACGAATCCACGGGAGGCGTCACGATCGTCGCGTGGCCGCGGGCGCGCTGGCCCCGGCGCGATATCGCGTGGATCGGGCCGCGATGGCCACGCCGGTCGAGCGAGGCCACAACATCGGCCATCGTCAGCCCGGTGCCGATCACGAGCACCCGGTCCTTCGGCGCAATGGCGTCCAGCGCGCCAACGGCGTTTGGATCGGCGATGAGGCGCGGATCGCCCTGGAGCCCAAACGCGATCGGGGCGGGAACGATTGGTGGCGGATTTCCCAGCGCGAGCACGACCGTGTCGGCGTACGCCAAGCCGTGGTCGTACCCGATGGACCAGCCGTGCGGGCCGCGCGACAGACGTGCGACGCGTTCGGCGACATGGCTGATGCGCCCGGCGGCCAGGAAAGGCGTGAGCCGAGCGGCCACATAGCGGCCGAACACCGCGCGCCGGGGAAAGATGCGGCCATCCGGCAGGAAGGCCCCCGGATCGTCGGCGCAGGCGCCCATGGCATCGATCCAGCGCGCGAAATCACCACTGTCGTCGGGCAGCAGACTCATGCGCTGGGCGGTGACGTTGATCCGATGCACCGGATTATCGGTGCCGTAGGCGAGGCCGGAACCCAATACAGGGCGCGGTTCGAACACCAGGATACGCGTGCGCGGCGAGGTCGCGCGGGCGAGATGAAAGGCGACCGCGGCGCCGGTAAAGCCGCCACCGATGATCGCGACGGTGTGCAGAGCCGGGGCGGGTTGAGGGAGCATGGTGCGCTGCCGCCGGCGTCAGGCGTACGCGGCCAGGGCGCGGGCAGGATGCCCCGCTGCTAGCCGCGGGCCCGCGCCGAACAGCTTTTCCCTCAGCGTCCCCGGCGCGTAGGCGGTTTTGTAGAGGCCCCGCTCCTGCAGTTCCGGCACCAGGAAATCGACGATATCGGTGAAGGTCTCGGGGAGCACCGCATGGGCAAGGTTGAAGCCGTTCACATCGGTATGCGCAATCCACCGTTCCATCGCCCCGGCGACGTCGGCGGGCGATCCCGCGAAGACCGGCCCCATGCCGCCGATCGCGACATATTCGGCGACCTCGCGGACGGTCCATTCGCGCGAAGGATCGGCACGGGAGAAATTCGCCATCGCGGCGCGGCCAGCGTCGTTTTCGATATAACGGATCTTTTGGTCGAGATCGTAGCCGGCATAGTCGACGCCGACCCAGCCTGAAAGCAGCGTCAGCGCGCCTTCATGATCGACATAGCTTCGGTACTCGGCCAGGCGGTCGAGTGCTTCGGCGCGGCTCGGCGCGACGATCGCGGTCGCCAGTGCGAAAACCAGGACCTCCTCAGGCCGCCGCCTGGCGGCTTGCACTTCCGCGCGAAGCTTGGCGACGCGCGGGCCGATGACGGCCTCCGAAGGGCCGGAGACGAACACGCATTCGGCATGCCGCGCGGCGAAGGCCTGCCCCGCCCCGGAACTGCCGGCTTGATAGAGGACAGGCGTGCGCTGCGGCGACGGTTCGACGATGTGGAGCGCTTGCATCGTGCCGGCGGGGCTGTGGTGATCGATCACCCGCACCCGGGCCGGATCGGCATAAAGGCCGCGGGCGCGGTCGCGTATGACAGCATCATCCGCCCAGCTCTGTTCCCAGAGCCCATAGACGGCGCGCATGTAATGCTCGGCCTCTGCATAACGGTCGTCGTGCCCGCGCTGACGGCTGAGCCCCATCGCCCGGGCGGCGCTGTCGAGATAGGAGGTGACGATGTTCCAACCGATCCGCCCGCCGGTGAGGTGATCGAGCGTGGAGAACCGGCGCGCCAGCAGAAAGGAGGGCTCGTAGGTGAGCGAGACGGTGACGCCGAAACCGAGATGTTCGGTCACCGCCGCCATCGCGGAAACCAGAAGCAACGGATCATGCGCCGGCAACTGGGTGCCGTGCGCGATCGCGGCGCGCGGCGAATTACCAAACACGTCGTAGGGGCCCAGCACATCGGCCAGGAAAACGCCATCGAACAGACCGCGCTCCCACAGCCGCGCGAGATCGAGCCAGTGGGAAAGCTTGGTGAAGTCAGTCGCGCGGTCGCGCGGGTGGCGCCACAGGCCCGGTGAGAGATGCACGGGCGTATTCATGGCGAACGCGTTCAGGCGGATTTCGCGGCTCATCGGATCACCGCCTATCAAACGCGGCGGCCAGGCGGTCGCCGATCAGCTGGACACCCCAGACCAGCACCACGAGCACGACAACCACCGCGATCACCACGCTGGTGTTGAACTCGTCGTAGCCGTAACGGATTGCGAGATCACCGAGCCCGCCCGCGCCGACCACGCCGGCCATGGCGGACGCGCCAATCAGCGTGACCAATGTGACGATGAAGCCGGAGATCAGCCCGGGCAGCGCTTCCGGGATCAGCACCTCGCGCACGAGGGCGATGCGGCTTGCGCCCATCGCGCGCACCGCCTCGACCAATCCCCCATCCACCTCGCGGAGGGACACCTCGGCAATGCGCGCGAAATAGGGTGTCGAAGCGATTGCGAGCGGCACGATCGCGGCCTCGGTGCCGATCGCCGTACCGACAATGAGACGCGTGAGGGGGATGGCGGCGACCAGCAGGATGATGAACGGCACCGAGCGGACCGCATTGACCACGGCGGCGACGCCACGGTTCATCAAGAGCTGCGGTGCGATGCCGCGTTTGCCCGTCGCGACCAGGACCAGCGCGAGCGGCAGACCGAGCACAAGAGAGATCAGCCCGGCGGCACCGACCATTTCGATGGTCTGGCCCAGGCAGGTCAGGAGATCGTCAAACGGCAAGTTGAGCATGGCGCACCCCGAACTGGTGGTTTGTATCTGGCAGGAAGCCTGCCGCACGGAGCATGAGACGCGTCTCCGACGCATTCGGGTGCGACAGCACCGCGCGGGTCACGCCCTCCTCGACGATGCGGCCTGCGGCGAGCACCAAAACCCGGTCAGCTATCAGGCGCGCGACGTTCATCTCATGGGTGATCAACACGATGGTGAGGCCGAGATCGCGGTTGATCCGGCCGAGCAGTTCGAGGATCGAGAGCGTCGCTTCGGGGTCGAGCGCGGAAGTCGCCTCGTCGCACAGCAGCAGCATGGGGTCGGAGGCGAGCGCGCGGGCAATACCGACACGCTGCTTCTGGCCACCGGAAAGCTGAGCCGGGTAATGGCACGCCTTGTCCGCGAGGCCGACCAGATCAAGCAACTCCGCAGCGCGGGCTTGGCGGGCAGCACGGCCGCTGCCGCGCAACTTGAGCGGAAGGGCCACGTTGTCGAGCGCGGTCTTGGCCGAAAGCAGGTTGAAATGCTGGAAGATCATGCCAATCCGCCGGCGGACGAGGCGCAGGTCGCGCTCACCGCATCCGACGATATCCTTGCCGTCAATCACGATGCGACCTTCATCCGGCCGTTCCAGCCCGTTCAAGCAACGAAGAAGCGTGGATTTGCCGGCCCCTGATCGGCCAATCACGCTGAGCACCTGGCCACGATCGAGCGTGAAGGAGATATCGGCCAGCGCCTGAGTCTCGCCGAACCGGCGCCACAGATGTTCGACCGCCACCAAAGGGGATGTGTGCGGAACGCGGTGCTGCGTCGGGGTCATCGGTGCCCTCACCAGGCGGGTGTGAAAAAGCCGTGATAACGGCTGAGGATGAAGGCTTTCTCGTCCGGCGAGTGAAAGATCGAGATGAATTTCAGCAGCCGGAGATCTTTTGCCTCAGCCGGGCGCGCGACGATCTGAATGGCATAATGCGGGTTATGCGCGCCATCGGTGATCAGCGCGCTGTTCGGATCGCCGCCCGAGGCCAGCAGAAAGGTGAAGCTGACCTGGGCCACTTCGACATCGTCCAGCGCGCGGACCAATTGCGGCGCCTCGAGCTCGATGAAATGCAGGTGCTTGGGGTTGGATCTGATATCGCCGAGCGTCGCAAAATCGCCAATGCCGAGCTTCAGCGTGATCAACCCGGCTTTCTGGTAAAGCTCCAGGCCGCGCCCGCGATTGATGGGATCATTGGCGACCGCGACCTGCGCGCCATTAGGGATACCGGCAAGGTTTTTCAGTTTATGGGAGAACAGGCCCATCGGCATGATGACGCCAGGCGCCACTGCGACCAAGTTAAGGTGCCGCGTTTCATCGGCGACCGCCAGATACGGCTTGTGCTGGTAGAAATTGGCGTCAACGTCACCGTCCGCAGTGGCGACGTTGGGCGTGATCCAGTCCGAGAATATCACCACCTTGACCGGCAGCCCCTGCTTCGCCGCGAGATCCGCCGCGTGCTGAATGATGTCCGCCATCGGCCCCGGGGTGGCCGCGATCCTCAGCGGCGCATCAGCCCAGGCGAGTCCAGCGGAGGTGAAAACCGCGAGGGCCACGGCGGCGGCGCGGCTCAGGCACCGTCGCGCGCTCCCTGCACCGGAGAGAATCAAAGCTCGGCTGCCGAACGGTTTCATTTGCCTCTCCATCGTCGCGCTGGCGTCACGTCCCGCCAAATTATGATTAAAACCTATAGGTTTAATATAGTATAGTCAACAGACTTTATATTAACGGACGGTATATCGGCCCTATGTTACGGCTCATGTTATGCCGTAGCGGCGTTGCAATCTCTCTATATACTACATATGGTTACTAGGTAGAACAGAATCCCTCGAAACAGCCGCCACAAATTCAGGAGCAAGCTCATGACTCTCGCCTTCCACTGGTTTCTGCCCACCTATGGCGATAGCCGCTATATCGTCGGCGGGGGGCATGGCCTTCCCGCCGGGACGGCCGGAGGCACCCGCGCTCCTACCCTCGCTTATCTTGGCCAGATCGCCCGCAGCGCCGAGCAATTGGGCTTCGTCAGCGCCCTGACGCCGACCGGGGCATGGTGCGAGGATGCATGGCTGGCGACAGCCATGCTGGCCGAAGTTACCGAGAGTCTGAAATTTCTGGTGGCGTTCCGTCCCGGATTGATTGCGCTGACTCTCGCGGCGCAGATGGCCGCGACATATCAAAATTATTCGAATGGCCGGCTGTTGCTCAACGTGGTGGTCGGCGGCGAGCCCCATGAACAACGTGCCTACGGCGATTTTCTATCGAAGGATGAACGCTACGAACGTGCTAACGAATTTCTGCAGATCGTCAGGGCTCTATGGCAGGGTGGCCCGGTGGATTACGAGGGTAAACATTTTCGGATCGAGGGTGCGACGCTACCGCGCCTTCCCACGCTCACTCCACCCCTTTATTTCGGCGGTTCATCGGAAGCAGCCGGCCCCGTCGCTGCCCAGCATACGGATGTCTACCTGACCTGGGGCGAACCACCGGCCGACGTTGCCCAGAAAATCGCCTGGATTCGGAGCCTTGCCGAGGCGAAGGGCCGCAACGTGCGGTTCGGAATCCGGTTGCATATCATCACGCGCGACACGTCCGACGCCGCCTGGGCAGAAACGCGGCGCCTGTTGGCAGCGATTGATCCGGAAACCATTGCCAAGATGCAGGCCGGTTTTGCGCGCAGTGAATCCGTAGGCCAGGCGCGCATGGTCGCACTTCACCAGGGGGGGCGAGACAATCTTGAGGTCTCGCCCAATCTCTGGGCCGGCTTTGGATTGGTGCGTGGCGGTGCCGGAACGGCGCTTGTGGGCAGTCACTCGGAAGTCGCGGAACGCATCAAGGAATACGCCAACCTTGGCATTACCGAATTTGTCTTGTCAGGGGTACCTCATCTCGAAGAGGCCTATTGGTTTGGCGAAGGCGTTCTACCTCTTTTGCGGCAAGCGGGCTTATGGGCGCATCCGCACGGCGAAGAGCCAGACGTCCGGCCGACCGGCGATGTACCCTTCTTACCGGCAGCCGACCGCCAATCTGGCAAAGCAAAATGACAGCGCACATCATCTCGTCCGAGTCCGAAGCCAATTCGATCGCGGAGGAGCTGCGCCAGTTTTTGGCCGCGGGGGCTTCCCAACGCGACCAAAAACCGGAACCTCCCGCCTTGGAACTGGACCAGTTGTCCGCCAGCGGCATCCTTGCGATTACCGTGCCGCGCGAATTCGGCGGCGCCGACGTGTCGTTCGAGACTGTCACCAATGTTTTTCAGCGCCTGTCGGCGGGTGATCCTGCGGTGACTCAGATGACGCAGAGCCACTTTCTGTTTCTGGATGCGATCCGGCAGGATGGCACCCAGGAGCAGAAAGCGTTTTTCTTTGGCCAGGTCCTTGCCGGAGCAAGGCTCGGAAACGCGCAGGCCGAAAAAGGTTCGGCCTCCGCCCTCGATCTACAGACGAGACTGACGCAGGATGACACCGGACATTATCGCCTGAATGGCACCAAATATTATTGCACCGGCGCGATCTTAGCGGACTGGCTGCCTGTGGCGGCATTCGATCCGGAGGAGCGCCTGGTACTGGCCCTCGTCCCGCGCCAGGAACACGGTGTGATCGTTTCAAGCGATTGGAACGCCATGGGTCAACGCGTGACCTTCAGCGGCACAACGATTTTCGAAAATGTGGCGGTGCCGGAAAACCATGTCATCCAACATTGGCGCCTGTTTGACCGCCCAAGCGTCTTTCACGCCTATGCCTCGCAACTCCATACGGCCATCGACATCGGGATCGCGCAAAATGCCTTGGCCGATGCTGTAGCGGTCGTGCGCGCCCGCGGCCGGCCAAGACTTGGGGCACCCGTCTCCAAGGCCACCGAGGACCCGCATGTTATTCTCCGGTTTGGTCAGCTCGCGGCGAAATTTCACGCCGCGGAACAGTTGTTGCTGCGGGCCGCACGGCTGCTTGACCGAGCGACGCCCCACTTGACCGTCGAGCTGGCTGGCGAAGCGGCGGTCGCGGTTGCCGAGGCGAAGGCATTTAGCGAAGATGTCGTCATTGAAATCACGAATGAAGTCTTTGCTTTGTCCGGAGCAAGCGCCACTGACAACGTCTTAAATCTCAGCCGTCATTGGCGAAACGCCCGGACCCACACGGTTCACGACGCGAATCAATGGCGCTTCCACAGCGCCGGCAACTACCTCCTCAACGGCGTTTCGCCGGGCAAGCCTATGCGACGTTGGCAAACCTCTGAACGGTGATCCAGGTCCATTGTCGGCAGTTGGCGTTGAAGTGCCTAACTGTCCTGTTTGGATGGCGGAAAAACTAAGGGGAAAGATTCAGCGCAATATCGCATAGCCGCTCTCAATCTCTGTTTCCTCAAGCGCAGTGACTCTCGCATTAATCGCGCCAAGTCAGGACCTCAAAGCGCTCCAGGAGCGTGATTTGCCGTGTCGTTTGCAAACTGGATCTTCCATGACGGCGGCAAGCGCCCGACGTATTTCATGCAGAACGCAGCCCGGAGACCGCATCGGGGCGCCACCGTGCGAGCAGGGCAAACGTCACACAGTCGATGGCGGCAACATCGGCTTCGCCTTTTTGTATGGCTGCAAGGCTGGCAGCATGACCCCCGGTGACTCGTACCTCGGCAAAGAAGGGCGTTGGCGGCGAACATGAAGCCAGCTCGGCACGCAATACGTTCATCCCGGAATGGCTGTCGATTGCGTTGATCGCGCAAATGCCGCCACGCAGCTCAGTCAAGTTACGCATAGCCTGGAACAACAGCCCGCCTTCGACCGCGGCGTGGGAGGCAAGACTTCATCATTATTCATTCAGCGTGGCCATGGACATTCTGGTTAAACCGTCCTGCCCGCTGCCCCAGGACTGAAAACATATCGAAGGTCAGCACAGCCAGAACGCTGACGACCACCCCACCCTGGACGATGAAAGCGAGATTGTTTGTGAGCAGCCCGGCGATGATCACTTCGCCCAGCGTGTGCGCGGCGACGGTTGAGCCAATTGTCGCCGTGGCAATACCGATGACGACGCTGAGGCGAATGCCGCCAATGATCAGCGGCAACGCCAACGGGAGTTCGACCCGCCACAGGCGCTGCACTTCATTCATGCCCATGCCGTTGGCGGCGTCGATCACGGAAATCGGCAGCGTTGTCAGCCCGGTGAGGGTGTTTTCAAAAATCGGCAGCAGACCATAGAGAAACAGCGCCATCAGGGTGGGCATGGCGCCAAAGCCAACCACCGGCACGGCAAACGCCAGCACGGCAACCGGTGGAAAGGCCTGACCGAGATTGGCGATGACCCGCGAGAGCGGCAGAAACGCCTCCCCGAAAGGCCGGGTGGCCAAAACGGCGAAGCCGACCGCAAAAATGGTGGCGGCGAGAGACGATGCCGCGACGATGGCGAGGTGCGAAAAGGTCAACCAGAGCAGGCTGTCCTGCGTGTAGATCGCCGGCGCGCCGTCGCGGTTAAGCGGCTGGAGCAGCGGGGCAAAAGCCCGCGGCCGGAGCAGAAAGCCCAGCAGCAGCGCCAGTGCGGCAAGACGCGCGAAGATGGCCACTCCCCGGCTCATCCGGGCCGCGCGGCGTAACGCAGCAGCCGCGCAAGGGAAATACGGCCGATCGGCTCACCTTGGGCATTGATCACGGGCAGCGCGGTGCGGCGCGACCAGAGCAGGGCCGCAAGCGCCTCCCGCAGTGAGACCGCCGCGCTCAGAGGCGGCCCTTCCGCGGTACCGGGCTCTACGGCCGCGCTCAGCAAGGTCAGCGAGAGCAGATGGAAAGATTTGTCGGCGGCGCCGATCAGGGCTTCGACGAAAGGCGTGGCCGGCTGGATCAGCAACTCGGCCGGAGGCGCGTGTTGCAGCAGCCGGCCCTGATCCATCACTGCGATTTGTTGGCCGAGATAGAGGGCTTCTTCCACATCGTGCGTCACCAGAACGATGGTGGTCCCGAAACGCGCCTGGATGGCTTTCAAATCTTCCTGCGCCTTGGCCCGGATGATCGGGTCCAGCGCGCCGAAAGGTTCATCCATGAGCAGGATGTTGGGTGCTGCGGCCAGCGCGCGCGCCACGCCCACGCGCTGCTGCTGCCCGCCGGAGAGAGCGTGGGGATAACGGTTTGGCAGATCCCCGGTATCGAGCTGAAACAAAGCAAGCAACTCTTCAACGCGTGCGGCGATGCGCGGGCGCGGCCAGTTGAGCAGTTGGGGCACTGTGGCGATGTTCTCCACCACGGTGCGATGCGGGAACAGGCCGTGATTCTGGATGACGTAGCCGATGTGACGCCGCAGCTCCAAAGGCGGGATGGTGGCGATGTTCCGGCCATCAATGCGCACCATGCCAGCACTCGGCTCGACCAGCCGGTTGACCATGCGCAGCAAAGTGGATTTGCCCGAGCCCGAGGTCCCGACGATCGCTGTTAGGCTGTGCGCAGGGACGGTGAAAGTGACATCTTTGAGCACGTCGATGACGCCGAAACGCTTGCTCAAGCCGTCGAACTCGATCATGGGCGGCCCCGGGTTGAAAAGGCGATCAGCGCGTCCATCACCACTGCGGCGCCGAGGGCGAGGACGACGGTGGGGATCGTGCCAAGGAGGATGAGGTCGGAGGCGGTCTGGCCGATGCCCTGGAAGATAAACACACCCAAGCCACCACCGCCGATGAGGGCGGCGATGGTCGCGAGCCCGATATTCTGCACCAGCACGACGCGGATGCCAGTGAGAATCACGGGCAGCGCCAGCGGCAATTCGATCTGCCAGAAGAGTTGGCGGCGACTCAGCCCCATACCACGCGCCGCATCCACCACATCGGCCGAAACCTGGGTGATACCGGTGAGGGTGTTGGCCACCATCGGCAGCAACGAATAGAAGAACAGCGCGATAAAAGCCGGGGCGATGCCGATGCCCGCAATGCCCAGCACGCCCAGGACAGGGATGCGCGCGGCAAGCCACGCAAGCGGGGCGATGAGCATGCCAAACAGGGCGATCGAGGGAATGGTCTGCACCGCGTTCAGTACGCCCAGGACCGGCCCGCGGAGCGGCTTGACCCGCTCGACCAGGATGCCCAACGGCAGCCCGGCCAAAATGGCCAAAGCAAGCGAGCCCAGCGCTAATTCGAGATGCGTCGCCCCCTCGCGCCAGAAATCGCCCGCGCGGGTGGCGTATTCCTTCAATACGGAAAGATCGCGCCAAACGCCTGAGCCAAGGAAGAGAGCCAGCACACCGGCGCCGAGCACGACCCCGGCGAGCCGGGCCCAGGGCGAGAGGCGCAGGCGCACCATGGCGTCGGCCAAGAGAATGAGCAGTGCGAAAAAAGCCAGCCAGAAGCCTGAGGCCGGGGCGATGCGGGCATAAGGACTGCCGGAGGAAGCAAGTTGGGTCGCCGCCTCCCCGAGTGCCACCCCCAAGGCGCCCAGTGCCGCCACCGCTGCACCCAGGCGCAGCCAAGGGCCGTTGCGCAGCAGGACCAGGCCGATGGTGAGAAGAAGCACCAGGACGAGCCCAAGCAGCTGCCAGCCGGAGGCGGCGCCGCCCATCGCGAACAGCGACTTGCCTGTGCCCGCGGCGATCCGGTTCACCCGATAGGTGACAAAGGGGGAGGCAAGTGCTGCGGCCAGCAGCAAGGCGATCACCCCGCCCAACCTGTCAAATCTCTGTTCCATCTTCCGACGCCCCTCTGGCGCGTTCTTACTTCACGAAGCCCTCAGATTTCAGATAATCAGCCGCCACCACCTCTGCCGGTACGCCATCAACCTCCGCCTTGCCGTTAAGCGTTCGTAGCGTGGTGAGGGTAAGCGAGAGGAAGACCGGCTTGAGCCAGGCTGCGATCTGCGGATATTGCGCCAGCACGCTGGCACGAATGATCGCGGCAGGTTGATAGACCGGCTGGACGTGACGGTTGTCGACCAGCACCACAAGGCCCGAGGCGCCAATGCCGCCATCCGTGTCGTACACCATGGCCGTATTCACACCATTGGTCCCCTGCCCCGCTGCGGCGATGGTCGCGGCTGTGTCGCCCCCGGATAATGTCACCAGCTGGTCAGGCCGGAGGGTGAAGCCGTAGGTCGTTTCAAAAGCTGGCAGGGCCGCCGGGGCGTTAACAAACTCGGATGAAGCGGCAAGCTTCACAGTGCCCCCGGCGGCCACATATCTGCTGAAGTCCGACAGGGTTTTCAGATGGTTGGCCTGCGCCACATCCTGCCGGATGGCGAGGCCCCAGCTATTATCGGCGGGAGCCGGCGTCAGCCAGACGATCTTATGTGCGGCAAAATCCAGAGACTTCGCCTGTGCGTAGGCTTGGGCAGCATTTTTCCATGACTGCTGGCTCGCCTTGTTGAAGAAGAATGCGGCGTTGCCTGTGTATTCGGGATAGATGTCGATCTCGCCGGCGATGATGGCCCTGCGCACGATCGGCGTGCCGCCAAGCTGGAGCCGGTTGTGGGTTTTCACGCCGTGGGCGTTGAGGACATCGATGATGATGTTGCCAAGAATGCTGCCCTCGGTGTCGATTTTCGAGGATACGACGACATCGGCCCTGGCTTGGCCGGCGATGAGCGACAGGCCAAGCAGACTGCCAAAGAAAGCTTGCCGCAGCAGAGACGTGTCCGGCATCGGTAAACCTCCTTCATTCATTCACCAAGAGACGACAACAGGCCGTTTTGCGCCGCGCCGACTTTAAGAACGGCGGCTGAGTGTGTTTGGAGAGAGTGGCACCTCTTGCGACGTGGCGGAAGGAGATGCGTCCGGGTGACAGGCCGGGTGCAGGAGCACGTCGTGCGGTTTGATAAGGTAGCGCCGGAACAGCGCCCCGTAGCTGGGGTAGAGCAGCCCGCCATTTAGCCGCAGATAGGCGGCGCGATGAGTCCGGTAGACTTGCGGCAACCGGTACCAGGGTAGATGCGGGTGGGCGTGGTGCACCACGTGCAGGTTGTTGTTGAGGAACAACAACCCCCAGAAGGGGCTGTGCTCAACAATCGCGGTACGGTGCGCCCGGCCAGGCGCGGCGCGATGCTCGGCGAAGGAGCGCACCAGCGCCAGCGACTGTCCCGGATAAACGAAGCACAGGATGTAGCGGAGCAGATTCATATGGCAGGTGGAAATCAGCCAGGTGAGGATGACCGCGACCCCGGCCAGATGCACAGGCCAGTAGCGGCGCTTGACCTGGTCTCCACGCAAAACATCCTTCAGCTCCTGGACGAGAAAACCACTGATGCTCAGGGCCGGGCCAAGCAGCAGCCGGCCCAGCAGCGTGGCGTTCGCTGCCGCCGCGAGCCGCCCCGCCGTGCCGAGACGGGCCCATTGCGCGGGGGAAAGATAGTTCGACTCAGGATCTTCCTGCGGGTCGGTGAGTTCCGCAGTGTCGTGGTGCGCCAGATGGGAGTGCCGGTAGCTCTCCAGGGGCAACCACAGCATGACCGGCGGAAACGCCAAAATCCTATTGAGCCAAGGCAGACGGGTGGGATGGCGATGAATCACCTCATGCTGGAGCGAACCATGCCAGGCGACGGTGATGGCACCGGCTGGTAGCAGCAGCCAGAGGGGGATACGGGCCTGGAGCCAGGTCAAGCCGAGCCAGGCGGCGTAGATGGCAATGACAACGACCATGGTCGGCCATTCCACGTCCCACCAGCCGCGCGGCGGCTGAAGACCGAGCGCGGGAAGATCGGAATCGCTGTCTGCCACGCTCAAGCTCCCACGACCGAATGAACGGCCAAACGCTGCATAAGAAGACCACATCTTAACAAACAGTAATGATCGTTATAGCTATTATAACCATAGGGAATATAGAAAATTCGCGTACTCATGGTTACTTTCCGTCAATTCTCCACGGAATGTCATCCAGCGTCGCGTAAACGCAGATCAGACCGGGTCGCCTACGACATTCACTATTCGTATGACGGCTCAGGCGCGCAGCCGCACGCAACGTCGTTGTTGCGCTAACTCACCAAATTTTTCGTGTGGCGCAATGCGTACCCAGGTCAACACCTCGCACGCGCCTGGAGGACGCCCCCGCGTTGCACTGATAACGAAACCCTCTAACCTAGCAATTGAGCTCTTCAAACCAAAGCCGTTGCCCCCTAGACTGGCACAATGACGCTAAGGGATCTGATCGCTTTTGAAGCATATCTTCTGCCGACATCTTATAAAATCACAGTGACTTAAGGCGCCGGTCCCCTATGAACCTGAGCCGCTTCGACGCCGAAGCCTATCCTCTGGAACAGCGCAACGCCGCCTGGCGCGAGACACTGCGCCGTTACGGCATTGTCTCCTACCGGTCCACAGCCGCGCCGCGCGGCGATTTTCTGGCTCTGACCAGCCGCCAGGGCTGCTGCTTCATCCAAATCAACGCCGACCCGCAAAGCCTGCGTTGGGAGGAAACGAGCCATGATTTGTGGCTGAGTTTCCTGCTGGAAGGCGCCGGACAGCTGGCGGACGGCACAACGCTGAGGGCGCAGGATCTCTGTATCGGCACAATGGCGCAGCTGGGCAGCGTCACCCTGACCGAGGCGTTCCGTTTGCTGCTGATCGTGCTGCCCGCCGAAGGGCTGGACGACCGGCTGCGGCGCATGGCGTTTGACGGCGGCCTCGTCGCGACGGCGCATGGTATGGGTCAGGTGCTGACCGGATTCCTGGCCACCATTGCCGAGACCCTCGGCGCGCTCGACGCGGCGCGGCTGCATCCGCTCGAACTCTCATTGTCGGAACTACTGATCGCCGCCCTCACCGGCACCGAGGCGCCGACTTTGCCCGGTGGCATCGACCGCCGGAAATCGGCGTTCCAGCGGCTGATGCAGGCGATTGAGGCGCGGCTGCCCGATTCGGAACTGACGCTCGCCAGCCTTGCCGAGTCCGAAGGCATGTCGGTGCGCGCGGTACAAAAGCTGTTTCAGCGCGAGAATCTCAGCTTCGCCCAATATGTGCGCCGCCGTCGGCTGCAGCGCACCGCGCAGGATCTGCGCGACCCGCAACAAAACAAGCTTCTAGTGGCCGATATCGGCTTTCGCTGGGGGTTTTCCGACCCCGCACATTTTTCCCGCACCTTCCGTGAGCAATATGGCGTAACGCCAGGCACGTTCCGTGAGCAGAATTTTGCCCCCGCCGATACCGAGCTTGGCGATCTCACGCGTGGGCGGCCGAAGATATCGGCTCTCCCCCGGCGCCAGATCTATGCACCGGCAATCGACGACCACGGCGACGAAGCCTCCGGAAAACAGGAAACGGATCAGCAGGAAGGTGTTGCGCACCATCATCTTCCGCTGAACGCACGGAGCATCCATTGGGGTTATTTCAGCAAATCCCTGTCGCCGATCCTCACCGTCCGCTCCGGCGACATCGTCACCATCGAAACGCTGACGCAGCATGCCACCGATGACTGGGCGCGCATGGTCGAAGGTGATGCCGCCGCGGAACATGTCATGGCCTGGACCCGAGATCTCAAGACCATCGACCGCCGCGGCGCCGGGCCGATGGACGCCTCCGTCTATGGGCGCGGTGCCGGCGAAGGCTTTGGCGTGCATATCTGCACCGGGCCCGTGGCGGTGGAAGGAGCAGCACCAGGCGACGTGCTGGAAATCGAAATCCTCGACATCGTGCCGCGCCCCTCGCAAGCACCTGCCTTTGCCGGCCGCAGCTTTGGCAGCAACGCCGCCGTGTGGTGGGGTTACCATTACAAGGAGCTGCTCACTGAACCGCGGCCGCGCGAAGTGGTGACGCTGTATGAACTGGTCCGCCAGGGCGAGAACTTATGCGCCCATGCGCTGTACAATTTTCGTTGGACACCGCAGCGCGACCCGTACGGGGTGCTGCATCCGACGATCGACTATCCCGGCGTGCCGGTGGACCACGGAACCATCAAAAAAATTGACGACCCGTTAAAGGGCATTCGTATTCCGGTGCGGCCGCATTTCGGCATCATCAGCCTGGCGCCGGATTATGCCGGCGCCCTGGATTCGACGCCCCCTTCGGCCTTTGGCGGCAATATCGACAATTGGCGGCTCGGCGCCGGCAGCCGGCTCTATCTGCCGGTCGCGGTGGCCGGGGCGCTGCTCTCAGTCGGCGATCCGCACGCCTCACAAGGGGATGGCGAAGTCTCGGGCACCGCCATCGAATGCTCCCTCACCGGCACGTTAAAACTGACGCTGCACCGGCGCGGCCAAAAGCGCGGCTTGCTCAAGGACCTCACCTATCCGCTGATCGAAACCGCGGATGCCTGGATCGTGCAGGGATTCAGCCATCCGAATTATCTTGCCGAATTGGGCGAAACCGCGCTGAGTGAAGTCTATAAAAAATCGTCCCTCGATGCGGCGATGCGCGACGCCTTCCGCAAGGCGCGACGGCTACTGATGGCCGGCTGGGGTTTGAGCGAGGATGCCGCGATCTCGCTGCTTTCAGTCGGGATCGATTTCGGGATCACTCAGGTGGTGGATGGCAATCTCGGCGTGCACGCCACGATTCCGAAAGCGTTGTTTCGCGATTAGGCAGGAAAGGCTACTTTTTGTGAACAAAAAATAGTTTCTGGTCCTTTGGGCCGTGCTGGTTTCAGCAGCACGGCCCAAAGTCGCAAAATTTGTTGCGCCGCTTTTTTCAAAAAAGCGGGCCCTTCCTCACCGCGCCTTATAAGCGCTCTTCGGCAGCATCATATGGATGCCCTTGTTGACGTCCACCAGCTGCGTGACCTTGAGGTCGCCGGCTAGGCTGCACAGCATATAGGCTTGGTTGCGAGTAAGATCGGTACGGGCGCATAGCTCGCGCACCATCTCGCGTACCGCCTGCTTGGCCGCATCGTCGAGATCTTCATCGATGCCGATCGAGATCAGATGCGTCGGGCTTTCCGCAAACGGGCCGGCCAGCTTCAGATCCTTGCGCACGGTCAGGCGGAACGTGCCGGTCAGGCCGGTTTCCAGCGCGGTGATGCACACTTCACCGTCGCCCTGCACGCCATGGCCGTCACCCACCGAGAACAGTGCGCCCTCATTGAACACCGGCAAATACAGCGTGGTGCCGGCGACAAGCGCCTTGTTGTCCATGTTGCCGCCGAAGGCGCGCGGCACGATCGTGCTCTGGCGCCCCCATGCGGCCGGCGGAGCCACTGCCAGGATGCCAAAGAACGGCTCCAGCTTCAGGCTGGTGCCCCAGGGCAGATGCGCGACATTCTCTGCAGTGTCGATATCGACAATCACCGTCTCATAATCGGTGAATTCCTCCGGCAACGTGCCCAGCAGCGGCTGGATGGCAACGAACCCCCAATCCTGGTTTGGCTTGATGTCGAGAATGTCGATCTGCAGCACGTCACCGGGCTCAGCGCCCTTCACATAAATCGGGCCGTTCACCGGATGCGGGCCGTTGCCACGCACCGCCTTGTCGAGCAACAGGCGATGGTCGGGGCGGATGCGGGAGGCATCCGAGGGCAGTTCCTTCATGTCGCCCGCCGGCAGCGTGTCGAGGGTGACTGTGTCGCCGGATTCGATGGTCAGCGCCGGAGCCTGCGCGGCATCGAAGAAGCCCCAGGCGACAGTGTCGACGGAGGTCGGCAGATGATGGTGTTTCGGCATTAAAAACTTCCCTGTTATGTCAGATCGAGAGAAAGCGGCTGAGTTCGTCCTTGTCCATGTCTTCGCCCTCACCAGCGGCGACCACGGCGCCACGATTGAGCACGACATAGCGGTCCGCCAAGGTCTGCGCGAAATCGAAATACTGCTCGACGAGCAGGATCGAGATGCGGCCCTTCAGCGAGGCGATGACCGCTTCGATGGCCTTGACGATGTTGGGCTGGATCCCTTCGGTCGGCTCGTCGAGCACCAGCAGACGCGGCCTGCCCATCAGAGCGCGGCCGATGGCGAGCTGCTGCTGCTGGCCACCTGAGAGATCGCCGCCACGCCGGCGCCACATCTGGCGCAGCACGGGGAACATATCGCAAACCTCGTCCAGCACGGCGGAATCCTTGCCCCCGTGCGCCTTGTAGCTGATCATCAGATTTTCGCCGACCGAGAGGTCGGAGAAGATCTCCCGCCCCTGCGGCACATAGCCGATGCCGCCACGGCAGCGCCGGAAGGATGGCCAGGCGGTGATGTCGGTACCGTCCAGCATGATGCGGCCGCCGCTCGGCTTCAGCAGCCCGGTCAGGCAGCGCAGCATCGTGGTCTTACCGGCGCCGTTGCGGCCGAGCAGCGTCAGGCATTGGCCGTCGCCGATCTCGAATGAGATGCCGCGCAGGCTCTGCGCGCTACCGTAATGATGGTCAAGATTTTCAATGGCAAGCTGCATGTTCAGCGTCCGATATAAACGTCGAGAACGCGCGGATCGGTCCGCGCCGCCTTCATGTCGCCCTCGAACAGCGTGGCGCCCTGGTCCAGGACGGTCACGAGATCGGCGATCTGCTCGACGAAATCCATGTCATGTTCGACGACGATGATGGCGCGCTCCGGGCTGCGCAGGCTGCGTACGAGTTTGGCCGTCTGCTCGGTCTCCTCATCGCTCATCCCTGCCACCGGCTCGTCGAGCAGTACCACCTTCGGCTGGCGCACCAGTACCATGCCGATCTCCAGCCATTGCTTCTGGCCATGCGAAAGAATCCCGGCCGGCGCATGGCGCTGCGCGCCAAGGCCGATGATCTGGAGAATTCCGTCCACGGCGTCACGGCGGGCCTGATCGCTGCGCGCGAACACCTCTTTCAGCAGAGAGCGGTCAGCGCGGCGGAAGGCGAGATCGAGATTTTCCGTTACCGTCAAAGCCTCGAACACGCTCGGCTTCTGGAATTTCCGGCCGATGCCGGAAAGCGCCAGCTTCACCTCGCTCAAGTGCGTCAGCTCGAGCTTGCCGTCCAGCAGGACCGAGCCCGAGCGCGCCCGCGAGCGGCCGGTGAAGATATCCAGCAACGTGGTTTTGCCGGCGCCGTTCGGACCGATCACGGCATGCACATGGCCATAACTCGCGTTGAAAGTGAGATTGTTGATGGCGGTGAAACTGCCGAACTGGACAATCAGGCCCTTCACGCTGAGCGCGTTTTTCTCCACCTGGCTCATGACAGCCTCCGCACAGTCTTTGCGCCCGGCACATCGCCTTTGGTCAGCTCCGCGATCCAGGCGCGCGAGCGGTTGGAGAGATCCATCAGCCCGTTCGGCAGCACCAACACCACGAGCAAGACCAGCAGCGCCAGCACGAAGGGCCATACAGTCGGCGCCGCCGCCGACATCCAGAATTTCAGCGTGTTCACCAGCACCGCGCCGAGCACCGCGCCGCACAGCCCGCCACGTCCGCCGACCGCGACCCACACCGCCACCTCGATGGACAGCGAGGGGTCCAGCAGAGTTGGGTTGATGATGCCGACCTGCGGCACATAAAGCGCGCCCGCGACCGCGGCGATGATCGCAGAAAGGCACCAGGCGGCGAGCTTCAGCCATAACGTGTCGTAACCAAGGAAGCGCAGCCGCGCCTCGTCGTCACGGATCGCCGTCAGCATCCGGCCGAACCGGGTGGCAAGCATCGCCCGCCCGCCGACCAGCACGACCAGCACCGCGGCAGTGGAGAGCATGGTCAGCAGCACCGCCGCCTTCATGCCGCCGATCGGCAGGCCGGCAATGGTATTGAACCCGGTCATGCCGTTATTGCCGCCAAAACCGGTCTCGTTGCGGAACATCAGCAGCATCGCCGTGTAGGTCAGCGCCTGGGTGATGATCGAGAAATACACGCCGTTCACCCGCGAACGGAACGACACATAACCGAAAATGAACGCCAAAAGGCCGGGCAGAAGGATGATCGCCAGGACCGACAGGCTGGCCGAGCCGAACGGCCACCAAAAGGCGGGAAACGCGCTCTGCCCCATGAATTGCAGAAAATCTGGCAGCACGTGTGTCTGCGCGTAGGCCGTCTTCAGCAGATGCATCGCAGACAGATAGCCGCCAAAAGCGAAGAACAGGCCGTGCCCAAGGCTGAGCACGCCGGCACTGCCCCACATCAGGTCAAGCGCCATTGCCAGCAGCGCGAAACACATGACCTGCCCGACCAGATTGACGCCGTAGATCGACAGGCCAAGGCCGGGAATGGCGTGCAGGCCAAGCACAGGTGACAGCACCAGCAGCAGCAATAGCAGGCCGATGACAGGCCCCGCCGCCCGATCGCGGCCGGAAAATTTCAGAAGACCGCTCATCGACGCCCCTTTATCGCAATAAGACCCTCAGGTCGCCATTGGATGATGGCGATGATCAACAACAGCGCGATCACCTTGGCCGCCACCGCGCCGTAGAACGGCTCGATGCCGACATTAACCAGACCGATGCCGAACGCGGCGATCGCCGTGCCGACCAGGCTGCCGACGCCGCCCAAGACCACCACCATGAAACTGTCGATGATGAAGTCGGTGCCCATCGAGGGGTTGACGTTATAGATCGGTGCGACGGCCAGCCCGGCCAGCCCCGCCAGGCCGGCGCCAAAACCGAAGGCCAGCATATCGATCGTCCGTGCCGAGACGCCGATGCAACCAGCCATGTCGCGATTCTGCGTGACGCCGCGGATGAACAGGCCAAGGCTGGTGAGGCGCAGCAGCGCCAGCGTGCCCAGGAAAGCCAGCACCGCGAAAATGATCGCCGCCAGGTGATTCCAGGTCACGAAGAAATCGCCCACCACGGAGACGCCGCCGGTCAGGTAGGACGGTGTGATGAATTTCAGATTCTGTGGCCCAAAGCCGACACGCACCAGATTGATCAACAGCAGGCTGATGCCCCAGGTGGCGAGCAGCGTCATCAGCGGCCGGCGGTACAGATGCCGGATCACCGTCGCCTCGATGATGATGCCGATCGCGGCGGTGACCAGAAACACCAGGGGAATCGCCAGGATCGGGTAAAGCGAGATGTAGGCGGGGGCGACGGCGCGGACCACCTGCTGCACGCAATAGGCAGTGTAAGCGCCGATCATGATCAGCTCGCCTTGCGCCAGGTTGATCACGCCCATCAGGCCAAAGATCACCGCCAGGCCGATCGCCGACATGAACAGGATGCTGCCGGCACTGAGGCCGTTATAAAGCAGCGCCAGCACATTGCCGACGCGCACCCAGAGCTGCACATGGGCGATGCCCGCATCAAGCGCCGCAGCCACCGAAGGGTCGCTTGCATAGCTCGGATCGTCGCGCAGGCTGCGCAGCTGGCCCAGCGTGTCGCTGGTGGTGTCTTGGGAAAGATCGCGAATGGCGGCGACGCGCTGCGCCGTATCGGGCGCATGCAGCCCCTGCAGCACGCCGAAGCGGCGCAAGGCCCTGGTGACGTCCGCATCGTGCGATTGCGCGATGGCCATGGTCACCAGCGCCATAGGCACGCTGTCGTTATGCTGTTGAAGCGTGTCGAGTGCCGCCAGTTTCCGCTCCGGCGCCACCGGGGAGACCAGCGCCAATGCGGCTTCCATGCGTTCCAGCACGATGCGGGCGCGCAGACTGAGGAACGGCGCCGCGGCATCATCAGGAAGCTTGGCAGGGACAAGCGTCGCGGCATCAAGGCCGGCAGCGCCGTTGGCGATATAGCCATGGCCGTCGGCGCTGCAGAGCAGCTGCCGGTGCGAAAAGGCGCCGACCACGCGATTGGCCCAGGAAACATCATCCGGCGTGGCGCTGGGCAGTTCCGTCAGCAATTGGTCGGCGGCCTGCGGCAGACCTTGCCCGCCCTGGGCGCAGACTTCGTTGACGATCGCGGTGCGGTCCGGCGCCGCTTCGGCGCGCACCGGACCCATCACCAGGCAAGTGAGCGCCGCCGCAAGGGCGGCGCCTGCTTTCAAGCCGAAACGCATCGGCTCAACTGTACTGGCTGTAGGGCACCGGGGTCGGCGTGCCCTTGGACTGCCACAGCACATCAAAGCCCTGGTTGGCGTTAATCGACCCGATGAAGACGCCGCGGGCGACATAGTTGTTCGCGGCGGTCATCTTCAGCGTGTAGCCGGACGGATCAGGGAATTCGAGCCCGGCAAACGCGGCGCGGACTTCCGGCACGTCGAAGCTGCCGGCCTTCTTCGCGGCATTCGCCCAGATATGCACGCCGTCATAGGTCGAGACCATCGGGTCGATGGCGACATGCGGGCTGTAAGGCGCGCCGGACTTTTGCACATAAGATGCCCAATCGGCGAGGAATTTCTGGTTGCGCGGGCCGGGCGCGTTCTGGAGGTAAGCCCAGCAGTTCAGATTGCCGACCAGCGACGCGGTGTTGAGGCCCTCCAAGTCCGCTTCGACCATGTCGAGGCCGAGCACCGGCAGGTCGGTGGGTTGGATGCCCTGGTTGCTGTATTCGCGCAGGAAGTCGGCGATCGAGCTGCCGACCACGGTGAGGACGACGATCGGCTGACCGCCGCCCTGGCTGGCGAAGCTGCGGATCTGATTGACCATGCTCTGGAAATTGCTGAAGCCGAAGGGAACATACTGCTCCTGCCAAGCGCTCTCCGGAATACCCTTGCTCTTCCAGTAGCCCTTGAGGATCTTGTTGATCGTGCGCGGCCAGACATAGTCAGTGCCGAGCATGAAGAAGCGCTTGGCGCTGACGCCATCGCCGCTCATCAGATAGTCCACGGCGGGCAGGACCGAGCTTGCAGGGGGCGAGTTCAAGTACACGACGTTCTTGGAATTCTCATCGCCCTCGAAATGCAGCGGGTAGAACAGCAGGCCGTCATTCTGCTCAACGACCGGCAGCACGGATTTACGCGCGACCGAGGTCCAGCAACCGAACAGCGCCGCCACCTTCTGCTCCTGCAACAGCTGCCGGCCCATCTGCGCGTAGGTCGGCCAGTCCGAGTTCGGATTGGTGGTTACCACCTCGATCTGACGACCGAGAACACCGCCGCTGGCATTGATCTCGTCCGCCGCCATTTGCGTGATGTAGTTCAGCCGTCCCTCGAGATTGGCCATCGTGCCGGAGGAAGAGAAGAGACAGCCGATCTTGACCGTATCGGCCGCCCAGGCCGGCCGGATGATGGCGGGGGCCGCGAGCGTAGCGGCGGCGCCGGCGAGTAAGGAACGACGTTTCAGGAGGGGCATGATCGTATCTCTTCTCTCTGCTGGTTGGGGACTTGAAATCCGACAACAAGCTAGAATGCCCGCCCCCGACGCCGATTGTCCGAATACGCACGACCTCTGGTGTATTTTTTGGCGCAACAAAAGGCTGCACAACAATTGCGCAATTGACGCACAACAATCGCCTTAATATTGTTCTTATTGAAATCGACGCGCCAAAAAACAGAACATATGCTCAATTCGTCACCTCTAGGCCGCGGAACAGCTCAACAGAAGTTGGATCAATGCTTCCTCCCGTGACAGCGGCGGGGCGAATATGGCACTCCACACCGCGCCGGCGGCGGCGCACCTGGGTCCGTCGCATGCGCGGCAAATAATGGCGGCACCTTACTGCAATTGACTTGCTGGCATTGGCAGGCCGTTTCACCTACCGGTCGATCGAGACGATGATTTTCCGGCAGACCGGCCGACGCTTTGCCCAGGCGTTCGGGCCACCGCTGCCCAAGCCGCCCAGGCGGGACCGCAAGGAAGCCTAGCTCACACATCTGGAAACCGCAGGCGCGGATGTCCTGCTCGTCTGCGCCGGCGCCGCGCCGTCTGACGCGGCAAAAACCTCTTCGGTGCGCCTTCAACATTTTGAGCCATGTGACGACGGTGAGCGATAATAGACGGTATGCGCTCTCCTACTCGACCCGCCTGATGCCTGGAGATGTCTTGATCGACTCCCACTCGCCAGCGGTCGCATGGTAGAAGACATCGCCGTCCCGGAACATGTCTCGCCCGTTGCCGGCACGAACGCGGGCCCACCGGTCCTCGTGATCGAAAACGACGGTGAGCTGCTCCGGGCGAATGCCGTACCTTTGCAAAATTTGCCGACGCAAAAACTCCAGGTACGCCTCAGCGCTGTTGGGCTTGCCAATATAGGTCAGGGCCTGTGCTGTTGAGTCGACCTGGTCATCGTAGCGGCCCTTCGGGAACATCGCCAGTTCATGCTCATAGTCCGGCAGCCAAGAGGCGTCGTGAGGCAGGTAGACCCGTCCCGCCTCGATGGCGGCCGTCTGGGTCGCCATTTGCATGACCTTGTCATGCAACGGTTTGACCGCCTCGATCCGGGCAAAGCCCTCGTATTTAAGCTCCTGGATCAGTTGGACGCCGGCGGCGGTGTCTTCGATCAACACCGTCCCAGCCCTATGCTGTTCGGCCTGTTGGCGGAGCTTGCGCTTGAGTTCCGGGTATTCCAGCCGCTCGCGCAACACATGGAGGAGATACATGTCCTTCGCCTCGGTCATGCCCACGTCGTGCAAATGCTGTAATCGTTGAGCTCACAGGATTTCGAAGCGCAATCCCAGCTCTGCACGATCCGGCTGAAATGCGGTTTCCGGCTTAAGTCGAAGCGCGAGAACCAGGCGGTCTTGATCAGCCCGCCGCCGGGTGGCGTGGGCGATTGGAGGTACTGCGCCGCAAAGAACGACGTGCCGAGCAACTGGCGCTGCTTCGCCAACGTCTCGAGGGGCTCGCGTTCTGGGTGCAGCGCCTCCCCGGCCTTGCGCTCATGCCGCAACATGCCAAACGGCGTGCGA
>DATJHR010000126.1:0-3385 GCA_035493735.1 Acidocella sp. | reverse complement strand
TGGCCGGTAATATAGGTGGCGTCGGATGACGCGAGGAAGGCGACGGCTGTGGCAATCTCCTTAGGATCGGCCGTTCGCCCCATCGGAATATGCGATTCGACCGCCGCACGGCGCACCGGATCGTCGGTCCAGGCCTTGTTCATACCCGTCACAGTGGCCCCCGGCCCGACGGCATTCACACGAATGCCGTGGGCCGCATATTCAAGCGCGAGGGTACGGGTGAGATTGCCGAGCCCGCCTTTCGCGACCGAATAAGAGAGGTAGCCGGGCTTTGGCACGATTTCGTGGACGCTCGAGACATTCACGATCGTGCCGCCGCCATGGGCCAGAAAATGCCTGATCGCACGCGCGGCGCAGAAGGCCGCCGCGGTCAAGTTGACCGCGACGACCCGTTCGAAGTCAGCGAGCACAAGCCGGTCACTCGCCGTCTCCGGCGCCTGGATCCCGGCATTGTTGATCAGGATGTCGAGGCGTCCTTCAGCCAACAGGCGGGTAAAGACGCCGTCCATCGCCTCCGCATCGGCGACGTCGGCGTCTTCCGCCACGTGGGTGGCTTGTGGCGCTGCGCCGCAGACCGCGCTGAGCGCGTCGAGACGCGCAAGCGTTTCCCGCGCGGCCTCGCCATCGCGGAGATGGGTTATGACAACCGACGCGCCTTCGGCGGCCAGCCGCTCTGCAATCGCGCGGCCGATACCGCGCGATCCACCTGTGACGAGGGCTCTTTGGCCGGTGAACCGTGTTGCTGGGTGCATAGGATCAGTCGCCCAAGTTGGCGCTGTAGAAATATTTGCTAAAGGCCGCGTTGTCGGCATCAGCGGTCGTCACGACGACATTATCGAGGAGCTTAGACGCCGGCACCGCCGCCGCATGGCCGTCCAGAAGGTCCTGCGCATAATCAACCGCGAGCGCGCCTTCGAGCGCCGGCTGCTGAACGATCAGCGTCGTGATGACACCTTGTTTGAGCAGGTCAACTTCATCGGGTTCAGCATCGTACCCCACGACATCGACAGCGCCTTTGCGCCCGGAGGCGGCGACCGCCTTGCCAACGCCCTCGGCCGAGAAAACGTTGGTCCCGAAAAAGCCTTTCAGATGGTGATATTTCAAGAGCAGCAACTGCGCCTGGGTGAAGGCGGTGGTCGGGCTATCATTGTCATACTCGACCGCGACCACCTTCATGGCGGGGTATTTCTTCATTTCCTGAAGGAAGCCGGCCTGTCGGGCATCGGTCGTCGTGATCCCGGGCTTGACATTGATCACCGCGACATCCCCCGCGCCGCCGGCAAATTTGGCGATGGCGTCGGCCGCCGCCGCGCCGCCCTGCTCGTTGTTCGAGGTGATGCGGCTCTTGAGCAAGGACGCGTCGGCGATGGCGGTATCCACCGCGATCACCGGGATGTTGGCGACGACATATTGGTTGATCGGTCTCGCCAGCGCCGTGTCATTGGTGGGGGCGACGAGCAGGGCGGCCGGATGTTTGGCGAGCAGCGCCTGAAGGATGGGAATCTGGGTCTCCGGCGAGAAGCTGGCGCCACCTTGCCAGATCAGGTGCAGGCCGAGTTTTTGCGCCTCTGCCTCGGCGCCGCGCTGCATCGTGATGTAGAACGGGTCCGTGGCAATGCCGGGGACGAGGGCAATCGTGATGCTCTTGGCCTCCGTCTGCGGCGCGGCGGCGCCTGCGGTCAGCGTGGCGGCCGCGGCGGCGAGCAGCGCCGTTCGCCATGCATGGCCTGGCTTTGCGCGTCTTTCTTTCCCTGTTGCGATCATCGTTTCTTCCTTTTTTGCTTGATATTTTGGTATCTTCTGCGAAGAGGTGAAAGTAGACAGAAAAGTAAGAGTGAGCGCTACTTTTTGTGAACAAAAAGTAGCAAAAAAACTTTGCTAATTTGGGCCGTGCGGGTTTCGCCGGCACTGGCCCGGTTTCAAAAAAGTTTTTGCGCCGCTTTTTTCAAAAAGCGGCCTCTTCTCTAAACTCGGTCGAGCAGCCGGTCACGAAGCTGATCCATGGCAACCGCAAAAATCAGGATCGCGCCCACGGCCACTTGCTGCCAGAATGGTTGCACGCCGATCAGGATGAGGCCCGTCACCATAACGGTAATCACGCAGCTGCCGATCACCGTGCCCAAGATCGTACCACGCCCGCCAAACAGGCTCGCCCCGCCAATGACCACGGCGGTGATCGCATCAAGTTCGTCATTCGCACCGGCCTGGACAGATGCCGAGGCGAAGCGCGCCATGACCATCAGCCCGGCGACCGCGGAGAGGAGGCCCGACAACATGTACACCTTCACCAGATGGCGGTTGACATCTATGCCTGCGCGCGCCGCGCCGCGCGGATTGGAGCCGATCGCATAGGTCCTCAGCCCGAAGCGGGTCTCCGCCAGCAGGAGCGCGGTGAGCACGCAAAGCAGCACAGCGACAAGCACCGTCACGGGCAGCCAGCCCCAGAGAGCCAGCGCGCCGAGTGTGCCGATCACCGGCGGAATGGTGTCGAGATTACTCCCGTTATTGAGCAGATAAATCCCGCCAGTGGCCATGCTCAGCATGCCGAGCGTGACCACGAAGGGCGTGAGCTTCAGGCGGGTGATGGCCTGGCCGTTCAGCCAGCCGATAGCCGCGCCGGTGAAAAGAGTGGCCACGATGCCGGCCGCAAGGACCATCGGCGTCGGCAGCGCCGCCCCGATCAGGGCGCGCATCACCAGCGCGCCGACCATGGCGGAAAAGCCCAGGATCGCGCCGACCGAGAGGTCGATCCCGCCGGTGACGATCACGAAAGTCTCGGCGAGACCGAGCAGAAGATACTCAACCGCGTATTGCGACGTGGCAAGCCAGCTCGCGCGGCTGAAAAAGTCCGGGCTCAACAGTCCGAACATGGCGATGAGCCCGAGCAGGATCGCCAGTGTCCAGACCTCGCCGGCCCGCGAGAGCAAGGCCATCGCCTTGCTGCGCCGGGAGCGGAGGGCGGGCGCCAGCGGCATGGCCTCCCTTGTCCCCGATGGCCGGACCCCGCTCATGCAGCGTCTCCCGCAAGATGCGCCCCGGTAATGCAGGCGATCGTGTCCTCGATCGTCATCGTGGCCGCCGCACGATCGGCGACCTTGCGGCCGCGGAGCAGCACCACGATGCGGTCACACAATTGGTGGACCTGCGGCATATTGTGGCTGACCAAAATGACCGGAATGCCGCGCGCCCGTACGGCCTTGATCATTTGCCCGACCTTCGCCTGTTGCTCGACGCCGAGCGCCGCGGTGGGCTCGTCCATCAGCAACAGCCGCGACCCCCAGATCAGGCCGCGTGCCACCGCGACAGCCTGGCGCTGGCCGCCGGATAAGGCGCGGCAGTGCGTACGGATCGAACCCACGCGGATGGCGGTGCGGGCCAGTTCCTC
>DATJHR010000125.1:0-5299 GCA_035493735.1 Acidocella sp. | reverse complement strand
AAACTAACAAAGTTTTTTTGCTACTTTTTGTTCACAAAAAGTAGCCCTTCCTTCACTCCAACCGCAGCGCATCCTCAATGCCAAATTCCCCGGGCAGCGCCCCCTTGGGGAAGAGGCTAGTGACATGCCCCATCTTGCGGCCGGGCCGGGCTTCGGTCTTGCCGTAATGATGCGGGATCAGCCCCGGCTTGGCGAGAATCGCCGGCCAGCGCGCCATGTCCTCCGGCCCGACCAGGTTCTTCATCACCGCGTCGGAATGCCGGCTTGCGGGCGGCAAGGGCAGGCCGGCGACGGCGCGGATATGCATCTCGAACTGGCTGACCGGGCAGGCATCAATGGTCCAATGGCCGGAATTATGCGGCCGGGGCGCGATTTCGTTGACCAGCAGCCGGCCATCGGCGGTGACGAACATCTCAACGCCGAGCAAGCCGATCAGTTCGAGCTTTTCCGCCACGGTGCGGGCGATCTCCCCGGCCTCGGCCAACAGATGCTGCGGCAGGGGCGCCGGCGCCAGCGTCAGGTCGAGAATATGGTGCTTGTGGCGGTTTTCCACGGCGTCGTAAGCGCTGATGGTGCCATCCGCCCCGCGCGCCACCATCACGGAAACCTCCGCCGCGAAGTCGACAAAGCCTTCGAGCACCAGCGGTTTGGGCATCAGGGCGGCGAAAGCGTGAGCCGCATCCTCCGGCGCGCGCAGCATCGCCTGGCCCTTGCCGTCATAGCCGAGTCGCGTGGTCTTCAGCACGGCCGGCAGGCCAAGCTTTTGCACCGCTTCGGCCAACTCCGCTTCGCTCGTCACCGCCACCCAGGGGGCGGTTGCGATGCCGGCATCATTGAGAAACTGCTTTTCCAACAGCCGGTCCTGGCTGATACGCAGGATGGCTGGGCTCGGATGCACCGGCCGCAGCGCGGCGAGCAGTTCCAGCCCGTCCGCCGGCACATTCTCAAACTCGAACGTCACCACATCCACCGAAGCGGCAAAATCAGCCAGGGCGCCATGGTCGGTATAAGGCGCGACAATGGTCTGCGCCGCGACGTGGGAGGCCGGGCCGTGTCCCTCGGGGGAAAAAACGCAGACGCGGTAGCCAAGCCGCGCCGCCGCCATCGCGGACATGCGGCCAAGCTGGCCACCACCGATGATGCCGATCGTGGCACCGGGGGCAAGGCTCATGGTTCAGGGGTCTCCGGCACGGTTTCAGTCTGTTCGGTGCGCAAGGCGGCCACACGGTCGCGCAAGGCAGGATCGGACAGCGCCAGGATCGAGGCGGCCAACAGCCCGGCATTAATCGCTCCGGGCTTGCCGATGGCCAGGGTGCCGACCGGTATGCCGCCCGGCATCTGCACGATCGAGAGCAAGGCGTCCTGGCCCTGCAGGGCGGTCGCCGGCACCGGCACGCCGAGCACGGGCAAATTGGTCATGGCGGCGGCCATGCCCGGCAGATGCGCTGCACCACCTGCCCCGGCAATGATGATTTTGAGCCCCCGCGCCTCCGCCGTGCTGGCATAATCATAGAGCCGCTTTGGCGTGCGGTGCGCGGAGACCACCTTCGCCTCATAGGGCACGCCCAGGCGCGCCAGCATTTCAGCGGCATGCTGCATCACTGGCCAGTCGGAGCGACTGCCCATGATGATCCCGACCAGAGGGGCGCTCATGCCGTGCGGTCCGGAATCAGTCGGCTTTCGAGCCAGGCGATTTCGTCCTTCAACCCCAGCTTGCGCTTCTTCAGACGCTGCATCTGCAGGTGGTCCGTCGGCCCGTCCTCGCTGAGCCGCGCGATCACGGTATCGAGATCCCGGTGCTCACTGCGCAGCGCGTGCAGGCGCCGCAACAGATTGTCCTTATCAGTCAACATGCGGGAGCAATAGAGGGATTCCGTGAAAGCTGAAACCGGAATTTTTGATCGCCGCGTTTTAAGATGACAATGAGATGTCAGCGGTCTAGCGTCGAAATTCCGGGCCCAGGCCCGGCCTACGGAATCGACGAAGGAAGTACCATGAACCTGAAATCGCATCTCGACACTCTGAAAACACGGCATGCCAATCTGGAGAGCAAAATTGCCCAGGAAGACCGCCGGCCCCGCCCTGACGATACGGAGCTCACGCGGATGAAGGTCGAGAAATTGCGGCTTAAGGAAGAGATGGAACGGCTGAAGGTGTCATAACCGCCGGCTGGCCCCGCACGTAAAGCAAGCAAATCAAAAGAAAAAGGCCGCTTTTTGAAAAAAGCGGCGCAAAAACTTCTGTTATGCTGGGCCGGTGCCGGCGACACCCGCACGGCCCAGTTTAAAGAAGTTTTTTGCTTCTTTTTTTCAAAAAAGAAGCGCTTCCTTACGCCGTTGCTTCCTTACGCTGCTTCGGACGGCAGCGGCGCCGGCGGGGCCAGACCTTCCTTGGCCAGGCGGTCATTGGCCGCGGCCACCGCGTCATTCAGGTCGGACTGCTTGCATAGGCCCAGGATCACCGGGTCGCGCGGCTTGATGTTGCTGCTGTTCCAGTGCGAGCGGTCGCGGATCTTCTGGATCGTGTCCTTGGTGGTGCCGAGCAGCTTGACGATTTGCGCGTCAGTGAGGTGCGGGAAATTGCGCAGCAGGAAGGCAATCGCGTCCGGCCGGTCGTTGCGCTTGGCCACCGGCGTGTAACGCCCGCCTTTTGGCTTCTTCTGCTGCTGCTCAGGGGCGGCCAGCAGCTTCAGCCGCAGCGCCGGATTGGCCTCGCAACGGGCGATGTCCTCAGCGGTGACCTGCTTGTTCGCCACCGGGTCGTAGCCGTTAATGCCCTGCGCCACCTCACCGTCAGCGATGGCCTGAACCTCCAGCGGATGCATACCGCAGAAGTCAGCGATCTGCTCGAAGGTCAGCGCCGTCTTGTCAATCAGCCACACGGCAGTAGCTTTGGGCATCAAAGGAAGAGACATGTTCGAATACCTTTTAACGTCACAGGACAGCGGGCCTGGAACGGTAAGAAATTGGGTGCTCGCGGTTCGCAAGTCCAGCTGGGTCGGGTATGGAACCCGCGCTGCCCCTTGGTCAAGGTGATAATATGACAAATTCTGACGAAGATCTGCCCCGGCCGACAAAAAAACTTCTGGTTCCCCCGCCGCTCGACCTGCTCGGCGTGACGGAGCTTGAGGCCTATATCGCCGACCTCGAAAGCGAGATTTTCCGGGTGCGCCAGGCGATCACGGCGAAACAGGCGCATCGCGACGCCGCTGCGGCCTTTTTCAAGACGCCCCCCCAGGGATAAGACCCGGACGGCAGGCTGGACCCCGCCGGCAAACTTACCCATTATCGCGCTCAAGAGCCTGGTTTCAGCGGGCGATTCACATCCCCAGGGGGACGATCGCCCTCTAACGGAGCGGAAGACATACGATGTTGCAGACCAGCCGAGCCTTCAAGGAAAACGCCACCAGCGCCATGGCCAATGCCGGTCTGCAGCGGGCGCTGGCCCGGGCGCGGCCGCAATATGCCAAAAAGCGCCAGGCGGCGGTGGACCGGCTGCCGGAATTCGAGGCGCTGCGCGAAGAAGCGAAAAACATCAAGAACCACGCGATCGCGAACCTGGATTTCTACTTGGAAACCTATGCCGCCAATGTCGAGAAGGCCGGCGGGACCGTGCATTGGTGCGCCACCGCCGAAGACGCCCGCAAGGCCGTGCTGGAAATCGCCCGCAGGGCCGGCGCGAAAACCGTGACCAAGGGCAAGTCGATGGTGACCGAAGAAATCGGCCTCAACGACTATCTGGAAGCCAACGGCGTGACGCCGGTTGAAACCGATCTCGCCGAATATGTCCTTCAGCTGCGCCACGAGCCGCCGAGCCATATCATCGGCCCGGCCTTCCACCTCAACCGCGAGGATTGGGAAGAAACCTTTCGCAAGAGCCACACCAACCTGCCCGCCGACCGTGTGTTCCGCGACACACGGGACATCCAGGCCGAAGCGCGGCTGCAACTGCGCAACAAGTTTTTCGCCGCCGACATGGGCATCACCGGGGCCAATTTCCTCATCGCCGAAACCGGCTCGTCGGTGATCGTCACCAATGAGGGCAATGGCGACCTCACCCAGACCCTGCCGCGCGTGCATGTGGTGGTCACCAGCATCGAGAAAGTGGTGCCGACGGTCGAGGACACGCTGTCGCTGCTGCGGGTGCTGGCGCGCTCCTCCACCGGGCAGGAGATGTCGGTCTACACCACCTTCTCCACCGGCGCCCGCCGCCCCGGCGATCCGGACGGGCCGGAAGAATATCATGTGGTGCTGGTGGATAACGGCCGGTCCGGCATGGTGGGCACCGAGTTCCAGGACATGTTGCGCTGCATCCGCTGCGCCGCCTGCATGAATCATTGCCCGGTCTATTTCGCCGTCGGCGGGCATGCCTACGGCTCGACCTATCCGGGGCCGATGGGCTCCGTGCTGACGCCGATGCTGGCGGGGGTGGACGAGGCCGGGCATCTGCCCAACGCCAGCACCTTCTGCGGCAAATGCGAGAGCGTGTGCCCGGTGAAAATCCCGCTGCCGGGGCTGATGCGCCATTGGCGCGAGCGCGAATTCGAGCGCCATCTCACGCCCGCCACCATGCGCTATGGGCTGGGGCTGTGGGCCTGGTTCGCGCGCCGGCCGGGCCTGTACCGCGTCACCACCCGCATGGCGGCACTCGGGCTGGGCCTGCTCGGCCGCCGGCAGGGCAATTTGCCGCGCCTGCCCTTGATGGGCGGCTGGACCAAGGGGCGGGATTTTCCGGCCCCTGAGGGCGACACGTTTTTCGCCCGCTACGCCGCGGCACAGCGGCAACGCAATATCGGAGGCCGCCCGTGAGCCAACATCGCCAGGATCCCGGCCGCAGCGCCATCATCGGCACGATCCGTCGCGGGCTGAAGCGCGGCCCCCTGCCCGCCGACCAGCAGGCGATGCTGACGGGGCGGCTTGCGACCCATCCGCGCCATCTTGTGCCGGCACGCGGCCAGGGCGATGCCGCCAGCCGGATCGCGTCGTTCATGGACAATATCCTGCGCGAATTCGGCACGGTGCAGCGCCTGCCCGGTTTTGCCGCCGTGCCGGAGGCGATCGCCACCTATCTCGCGGCGCAAAACATCGCCGCCGAGCTCGTGGTGTCGCCGCACCCTGAGCTGCAGGCGATTCCCTTCACGGAAAAACCGCTGCTCAAAGTGCGATTCGGCAAGACCGGGCCGACCGACCCGGTCACCCTGACCCAGGCTTTCGCCGGCATCGCCGAAACCGGCACGCTGATGATGCCCTCGGGCCCGGAGCGGCCGACCACCAACAATCTGCTCTCGGACACCGCCATC
>DATJHR010000124.1:0-8381 GCA_035493735.1 Acidocella sp. | reverse complement strand
TCGATCGACGTGCCGTGCGGGCACCAGGTGGTGAAATAAGCACATTCGCCATCGGCGACGCTGCGTCGGATCAGCAGGCCGCGCGTCCACAGCCCCGGCGTGGGGGCGTCGAACTCCTCGGCTTCAAGATCCGCCAACGGGCAATAGGCCCAGTCGTAGAGCCTCTCTCCCTTGGTGCCGTGACCTGCCGAAAGGCGTTGCCATGTTTCTGTGGGGAGGGCCTGGGCGATGTCCTTGGCCTCACCGGCCATCAGCGGCGCTGTGCTCCAGGAACCAAACCAATGATTGGAATTCACCCCCAGCACGTAGCCGCGCCCGCTCCGACGCAGGGTTCTCTCCATCTCGCCCACGCCATAGACGCTGTCCGCGGCGACCCAGGCAAACGGGATTCCGGCGGCCATCGCCCGATCGATCATTGTCGAAGCCAGCGTCGGTTTGGTCGCAAATGCGACAGTGTCGGGCACATGGGCGGCCTTCATCCGAACTGGATCGGAGGTCCATGCCTTCGGCAGATAGAGCGCCCGGTCGATGAACGCATGGCCCTTGGGCGAGACATAGGCGGCAAACACCCCAACCTGGCAGTTAGTGATCTTACCTGCAGAGCCCGTGTATTGCCGGCCAACCCCACATGACGTGCGGCCCTGTTTGAGGAAACCGGTCTCGTCGATCACGAGAACCGCATCGTCCGCCGCCAGATGCTCGACAACATAGTCCCGCACCACATCGCGCAAGGCGTCAGCTTCCCAGCGGCCGCGCCCAAGCAGTGCTTGCTGCCGCCAGGGGCCAGAATCACCCGCCGCCTCGGCACGCATCCACCCCGTCTTGCGCGGCTCGTTGCCGAGGAGCGCATCAAGAAAAACGCCGGCCGACGCAGCAACACGCTCCTGCGTGAACAAAGGACGGATGCGGCCCTTCACATCCCGGAGCGATGACGCCCAAAGCTCCAGTGTATCTTCAACCGACGCGCCGCCACTCATCAAATCCTGAATCATGGTTACCCATTGATTCAGAACTCAACAGAAAATGCAACTGTAGTGCTAATATTTACGTATGGAAGTGAAGCTTACCGCGCTGGTTCGCCCTTCCCTGACCGTTGTCGAGCAGCTCGGGGAGGATGGAGGGCTGCGGCTTGCGCGCTGCTGGCCTGAACGAGGTTCCGCACCGGTTCTGGTGGTGATACCCGCTCTGGAGCATCCGCCGGCTTCCATCATCCAGCGGCTGAAGCATGAATATGCCCTGCGCACCGAACTCGCCCCGGCCTGGGCCGCGCATCCGGTGGAATTGCGGTGTGAGGGGGAGCGAGTGCTGCTGGTGCTGGCGGATCCCGGCGGCCGGCCGCTCGACCGGCTGCTCGGCGCGTCATTCCAAATCGGTGCTTTCCTGCACCTCGCCATCCCGCTCACGGCGGCCATCGGGCATGCGCATGCGTGTGGGCTGATCCATAGGGACCTTAAGCCCGCCAACGTCCTGGTCGAGACGGCCAGCAGCAGCGTCTGGCTCACGGGTTTCGGCATCGCCTCGCGGCTGCCCCGCGAGCACCAGGCGCCGGCGCCGCCCGCGATGATCGCCGGCACGCTGGCCTATATGGCGCCGGAACAGACCGGACGGATGAACCGCTCGATCGACTCCCGCAGCGATCTCTATGCGCTCGGCGTCATTTTCTACGAGATGCTGACGGGAACGCTGCCCTTCACCGCGGCCGATCCGATGGAATGGGTGCACTGCCACATCGCCCGGCAACCGGTGCCGCCCGGGGAGCGGGTCGCAAACATCCCCGAGCCACTCTCGGCGATTGTGCTGAAGCTGCTCGCCAAGACTGCCGACGAGCGCTACCAGACCGCCGCCGGCCTGGCGGTCGACCTGCAGCTTTGCCTAGCCGAATGGCAGGCGAGCGGCGGCATCGCGCCCTTCCCGCTGGGGCAGCGGGACGTGCCGGACCGGCTGCTGATCCCGGAAAAACTGTACGGCCGGGAGCACGAGACCGAAACCCTACTGTCGGCCTTTGACCGGATGGTGGCCAGCGGTGCGCCCGAGCTGGTCCTGGTTTCCGGTTATTCCGGGATCGGCAAATCCTCGGTGGTGAACGAATTGCACAAGGCGCTGGTGCCGCCGCGCGGCCTGTTCGCGTCCGGCAAGTTCGACCAGTACAAGCGCGATATTCCCTACGCCACCCTGGCCCAGGCCTTCCAGAGCCTGGTTCGCCCGCTGCTGGGCCAGAACGAGGCGGAGCTTGGCCGGTGGCGAGACGCCCTGAGCGAGGCGCTGGGGATGAATGGTCAGCTCATCGTCAACCTCGTGCCCGAGCTGGAGCTCGTCATCGGCAAACAGCCGCCGGTCCAGGACCTGCCGCCGGAGGATGCACAGAACCGCTTCCAGATGGTGTTCCGGCGCTTCCTCGGCGTGTTCGCCAAGCCGGAGCATCCGCTGGCATTGTTTCTCGACGATTTGCAATGGCTGGATATGGCGACGCTCGACCTCCTCGAGCACCTGGCGACACATGCCGAGGTCCGGCACCTGCTACTGGTCGGGGCCTACCGGGACAACGAGGTCGGCTCCGCGCACCCGCTTATGCGCACGCTCGAGGCAATCCGCAAGGCCGACGCATTGGTCGAGGAAATAGTGTTGGCGCCCCTGGGGTGTGACGATGTCGGCCGGCTGATTGCCGATGCGCTGCATTGCGCGCCGGAACGCGCACGGCCCCTGGCGCAACTCGTGCAGGAGAAAACCGGCGGCAATCCGTTCTTCGCCATCCAGTTCTTCTCCGCGCTGGCCGAGGAAGGACTTCTCGCCTTCGACCGGGCCACGCCAGCTTGGCAATGGGACATCGATCGAATACGCGCCAAGAGCCACACCGATAACGTCGTGGATCTCATGGCCGAGAAGCTGAAGCGGCTCCCCACGGCCACCCAGGAAGCCCTGAAACAGCTCGCCTGCCTGGGCAATGTTGCTGAAACTGCCACCCTGACCCTGGTTCACGGGGAAACAGAAGCGGTAATGCACGCTGCCCTTTGCGACGCCGTCCGCGCTGGGCTCGTCTTTCGCGAGGACACCGCCTACAGGTTTCTGCACGACCGTATCCAGCAGGCAGCATATTTGCTGATTCCCGACGAGCACCGTGCCGCCCTCCACCTGCGCATCGGCCGCGTGCTTTTGGCGGGCATGACCCCGGATCAGCTCGCCGAGCTTTTGTTCGAGGTTGCGAACCAGTTCAATCATGGTGCCGCGTCGCTCGTTGACCAGGATGAGAAAGCACAGGCGGCGACGCTCAACCTGCGAGCCGGACGCAAGGCCAAGGCGTCAGCGGCCTATGCGTCGGCATCCGCATATTTTTCTGCCGGAATGGCGTTGTTGGACGAAACAGACTGGGACAGCCAGTACGAACTCACATTCAACCTGTGGCTCGAACGCGCGGTGTGCGCGTTCCTAACGGGAGAATTCAAAACAGCCGAAAAGCTGATTGCGGACCTCCTGCAGCGAGGGACATCGAAGGTCGACCTGGCTGCCGTCTATCACCTAAAAATCCAATTTCACGTCATGACATCGGAGAACCAGCAGGCTGTGGCCAGCGCCGTCACCTGCCTGCGCTTGTTTGGCATCGACATCCCGGCGCATCCAACCTGGGAACAGGTCCAGGCCGAATGTGAGATGGTCTGGCAGACGCTCGAGGGACGCCTGACCGAGAGCCTGATCGACTTGCCGCTGATGACCGATTCGGAATTGCAGGCTGCGATGCGGGTGCTCTCAGTCCTCACACCCCCCGCCTACCTAACCGACTTTCGCCTGTTTTGCTGGCTTGCCTGCCGCATGGTGAAACTCGGCATGCAGCATGGGATAAGTGGCCCTTCCACGCTCGGCCATGCCCTTTTCGGGTTGTTCATCCTCGGCCCGGTCTTTCATCGTTACGGTGAGGGTTATCGTTTCGTTAAACTCGCCTGCGACCTGGTCGAGAAGCACCACTTCATCGCCTACCAGGCGAAAGTCTATCATGCGATGGGAAAGGTTGCTTTTTGGACGCAGCCGATCGGGACCGCGATCGATTTCATGCGGGCGACCTTTCGCACGGCGATCGAGACGGGTGACCTGACCTTCGCTTGCTACGCGACTTACCAATCCGTCACGGGCCTGCTCCTGCGGAACGATCTCCTCGACTCGGTTTGGCGCGAGTCGGAGATGGCGCTAGACTTCACCAGGAAAGCCAAATACGGCGACATCGCGGATATCGTGCTGAGCCAGCAACGCTTCATCGCGACCATGCAGGGCCGCACCGCAACCTTTTCCACGTCCAATGACGCGCAGTTCGACGAAGCGGCGTTCGAGACGCGGTTGACAAGGGAGCGAACGCCCTTGACGACCTGCATCTATTGGATCCTGAAGTTGAAGGCGCGCTTCCTGTCGGGCGACTATGCTGAGGCGTTCGCCGCCGCAGAAAAAGCGAAGCCGCTTCTTTCAGCCGCAGCTGCTAATTTCCAGCTGCTCGACTACTTCTACTACGCCGCGCTGACGGTTGCGGCACTCCACGAGACGGCTTCCGCTGACGAGCAGACTGGTTGGCGCGACGTCCTGACGGCGCACCAGGAACAACTGCGCGAGTGGGCCGACAACTATCCACCGACTTTCGCCGACAAGCACGCGCTGGTGGCGGCCGAGATCGCCCGGCTCGAAGGGCGAGATGCCGATGCCACGCGTCTGTACGAGCAGGCCATTCGATCGGCCCGCGAGTATGGTTTCATGCAGAACGAAGGCTTGGCCCTTGAGTTGGCCGCGCGGTTCTACGCGGCGCGCGGCGCCGAGACGATCGCCTACCTCTGTCTGCGGAACGCGCGATACTGCTATCTTCGTTGGGGTGCGCTGGGCAAAGTGCGACAACTCGAACAGATTTATCCAAGAATCCTCGAGGACGCCTCACCGCGGGCGTCCGCCGCCACGGTTGGAACCTCCCTTGAGCAGCTCGACATTGGGACAGTGGTGCAGGCCGCACAAGCCGTTTCCGGCGAGATCCTCCTGGACCGGCTCATTGAAACCCTGATGACCCTGGCGCTCGAACATGCTGGCGCTGAGCGCGGCCTGCTCATCCTCCTGCGCGGGGATGTGCTGCAGGTTGCGGCGAAGGCGCGCACCAATCACAAAACGGTCGAGGTCATGCGCCGGCAGGAGACAGTGTCGCCGGGCGAGATGCCGGAAACCATGCTGCGCACCGTGCTGCGGACGCAACAGAGCGTAATCCTGGACGATGCCGCGGCGCCGAACCCGTTTGCGGCGGATGTGTATTTCCAGCCCAAACGCATCCGTTCCGTCCTCTGCCTGCCCTTGCTGAAGCAGACCGAGTTGATCGGCTTGCTCTATCTCGAGAACAACCTCGCCTCGCATGTTTTTACGCCGCCTCGGATTGCGGTTCTGGAATTGCTGGCCGCGCAGGCCGCGATCTCGCTGGAAAATGCTCGCCTCTATACCGATCTGCTCCAGAAAAACCGGGAGCGGCAGACGGCCGAGGAAGGGATGCAGGTGAGCGAGGCGCGATGGCGTAGCCTGTTCGAACGGGCCCCGACGGGCATCGTCTTGGTTGGTCCCCACGGGCGTTACGTTGAGGTGAACCCGGCCTTTTGCACGATGACCGGCTATTCCGCGGCAGAACTCCGTCGCCTTTCGCCCGCAGACATCACCCATGAGGAAGACCGTGCCGCCACCGAGGCGATCCTCGCGACGCGCGCCGCCGAGACTATCTCTATACCGCGCATCGAGAAGCGCTACCGCCGCAAGGATGGCGGTATTATCTGGGTGGAGCTCAGTGCTTTCGTGGCGCCGATCGTGGGGAGTGCACCACTGCATGCGGCGGTCACGGTCGACATCACGGAGCGCAAGCACGCGGAGGCCGCCCTGCGGCGCAGCGAGGCTTATTTGACCGAAGCGCAGCGCTTGAGCCGCTCCGGCAGTTTCGGCTGGAATGTCCCCCGCGGCGATATCTTCTGGTCAGCGGAAAGTTTCAACATCTTTGGCTATGACAAGGCGCCATCCGCCAATATCGAGATGGTGCTGCAACGGGTCCATCCGGAAGATCTCGCACTCGTGCAGCGCGTCATCGGGCACGCTTCCAGCACCGGGACGAATTTCGATTTTGAGCATCGCTTGCTGATGCAAGATGGCACGGTCAGATATGTTCACGTGGTCGGCCGCGCCGTCCGGGATCAGGCGGATGAGCTGGAATTCATCGGCTCGGTGATGGACATCACCGCGGCCAAACGTGCTGAGGAGAGCCTGCAGAAGGCGCAGGCGGATCTCGCGCATGCAGCCCGTGTGACCACCCTAGGCGAGCTGGCCGCCTCGATCGCGCATGAGATCAACCAGCCATTGGCTGCCGTCGCCACCAGCGGCAACGCCTGCCTGCGCTGGCTGGGCCGGGACCCGCCCGACCTTGATGCGGCCCAGAAGACGGTTGCGCGCATCGTACAGGATGCGCATCGCGCGGGCGACGTGATCCGCAGCCTGCGCGCACTCGCCGTGAAATCCGGGCCGCAGTTCACGAAGCTCGACCTCAACGGCACCATCCAGGAAGTCCTTGCCCTGACCCGCAGCAACCTGCACCGGCACGGCGTGGCGCTGCACATGGAGCCATACGCCCCTTTGCCGCAGATTCTGGGGGATAAGGTGCAGCTCCAGCAGGTGCTGCTGAACCTGATTACGAACGCCGTGGATGCCATGTCAGAAATCACGGACCGCCCGAAAAAATTGACGATCACCGTGCATCCCGCGCAACCAGACGGCGTGCTCATCGGCGTCGAGGATACCGGCACAGGCTTCGATCCGGCAGCGGCAGATCAGATCTTCGCGCCGTTTTACACGACGAAGTCCAGCGGCATGGGCATGGGGCTCTCGATCTGCAAAACGATCATCGAGGCCCATGGCGGACAATTACGGGCCAAACCCAATCTGCCGCAGGGCGCTATCTTCCAATTCCGGTTGCCAGCGGACGGCCGCGACGTATCGTGATCGGTGTGGCTTGGCGACACCTCGCTGGGTCTGGTAGTTGCCGCGCGGGTGCATGTCTCATCGAATCCGATGTTGAGGCGCAGCGTAGATGCGTCCTCCGTGATCAGTTGAAACATTACCCCCGCCAGGCCGAGCCGCGGATCACAGGCACAAAAATTCCCCGACTTGAACGAAGGACCTTTGTCCGCGAGCACACCCGCCTTCACGTTGCCGAACGTTGTCTCCGGCTTGATCGGGGATGCGCAGCTCGACCGTGCCGGTGCGCGTCTCCCAGTCCCGATCACCGTAGCGATATGCCGCTTATTCGTACGTCTGCTGTCGAGCGAAGGCAGATGGGACAGGAATGTCCGACACGGGCGCAACCTTGCCATTTGCCGCTGCGAGACTGCCAGCCGCTCCCCACCATTCCAGTCCCTCTCCCCAAACAACCCGCCCGGCATCACCGGGCGGGGGTTCACTGTGGCGGTTACTCCCCACTTGGCTTGCGGCTACGAGACCAGATGAGGGTATAACCATCACCGCCCTCATCGTCGAAGAGGTTGGCGTAGATCGGTGCGCTGAAGCTCGGGTCATCCAACTTGACCGAGATATAGTCACGCCCCTCGGCGGAGCGTTTGGTCCACCCCGCCCCGATCTCGGCACGGCCCACATAGATGCGGTGGCTGGGGGCGTTGTCGTTGGTCTTGTTGGCTTCCGGCACGATGCGCACACCCTTCGTCTGCACGCTCAGGGTGACGATTTCGCCCTGGATTTCGTTGCCAACTTTCTTGAAGGTTCCGATGGTAGCCATGTCAAATCTCCTTGCGGCTTCGAGCCCGCGACCATCGCAGCCTCGATGGCGATCAATGACCGGGGGCACGATCGGCCTGCACCGTGTGCGGCCGTAGCGCAGCGAAGGATGGCGCCGCCCGGCTTTTTTGCAGCGCAGCGGCCGCGAGGAGACGGCGTCAGCTGTCGGGGAAAAAAGCCGGGCGGCGCCATTGCAGGAAGGCGATCGTCCTTCGGTCAGATCAGCCCCTGAGAGGCCGCGTGGCGTGGCGACCAGCTGGCATCCAGGAGATATGCGGCTACACTCGGGCCTTTTGGCAAAGCGGCATGATGTAACGAACGCGAACGCCCTGTCTTGCAGACGAGCCCGCGCTATCCTGACGTACCCTTTCGACCACGACACGCCATCTCCGCCTCATGCGGCCAATTCCGCATTCGATCTGGGTGCCCTACCCTCCGGCGTGGGCTGACAATTCCGGGCATCGGGTGCCCTAGCAGCCTGTCGGAGTGAGTTGGCTGACCGATAGAGGGGCGGGCCCAGCTTTGGCGGGTCAGGTGGGGGCTGGCGGCGACGTGGTGCGGGCCGAAGATGTCTGGATTGATTTTTTGGTCCGCTAGCAGACCTTCGG
>DATJHR010000123.1:0-19196 GCA_035493735.1 Acidocella sp. | reverse complement strand
AGCTCCGCGACCGGCAGTCTTACGAGTTCGCGCTCGTGTCGGCCGCGGTTGCCCTTACGGTCGATGGGCGACGCATACGGTCGGCGCGCCTGGCTTTGGGGGGCGTGGCACACAAGCCCTGGCGCCTCGCTGATGCCGAGGCAGCGCTTGGGGGAGTGTCGTTGGACGAGGCTGATGCCCTCCACGCGGCGATCTCCCTGTCCTTCGTCGACGCGCGTCCGCTCGTCCACAATGGCTTCAAGATCGAGCTGGCGCAGCGTGTCGCCTTGCGTGCGTTGCAAATCGCCGGAGAACGCGCATGAACGCCATCGGACAATCGATTTCGCGTGCCGACGGTCGGCTGAAGGTCACCGGCGGTGCCCGCTATACGGCTGATCTTCCGGTCGAAGGTGCCGTGCATGCGGCGATCGTCCACAGCACCATTGCCAGTGGCCGGACTGTGTCGATCGACACCGCGGCTGCCGAAAAGGCGCCGGGCGTCCTTGCGGTATTCACGCAGTGCAACATGCCGCGCATGAACCCTACGCCCAAGCCCTGGAGCCACCTTCGTCCGCACGGACAGGGGTATCTGCCGCTCCAAGACGATCAGATTCACTATGCCGGCCAGCCGATTGCCCTGGTCGTGGCGGATACGCTGGCCCAAGCCTCCCATGCCGCGACACTGATCACCGCCCAATACGATGTACGAAAGCCGGCGATATTCGGCGCGCATACCGCGGACGAGGCGTTTGATCCTCCGCAATTCCTCTGGCCGGTCAACTCGTCGGTCGGCGACGCCCGGAAGGCACTCGCCGCGGCGGCCGTGAAGGTCGAGCAAACGTACACGACCTCCGATCGTCATCACAATCAGATGGAGCCCCACGCGACAACGGCTGTTTGGCAGCCTGATGGCTCGCTGACGCTTTACGACACCACGCAGCACATCTTCGGCGCCAAGGAACTGGTTGCGATCGTGCTGGGAATTCCGCCCGCAAGGATCACCGTCGTGTCGCAATTCCTCGGCGGCGGCTTTGGCGGGAAAGCCTATGTGTGGCCCCATACCTTGATGGCTGCGGTCGCCGCAAAGGCCGTTGGTCGGCCCGTCCGCATCCAGCTCACGCGGGCGCAAATGTATTCGATGGCGGGGCACCAGCCGGCGACCATCCAGAGGATTTCGCTGGGGGCGGAGCGCGACGGCAAGCTTGTGGCAATCCAGCATCAAAGCATTTCGCCAACCTCCATGTTCGACAACTACATTGAATACGCCGCACTTTCGTCGCGGTCGCTGTGGCCGGCGAGCGGCGGGATATCGACCACCCATAAGATCGTCCATGTGAACCGCAACACGCCGACGGCGATGCGCTCTCCCCACGAGGCGCTCGGCCACTTTGCCCTCGAGAGCGCGATGGATGAGCTCGCTTATGCAACCGGCCTCGATCCGGTCGCGTTGCGTCTGCTCAACGATACACAAACAGATCCGCATAGCGGTCGCCCCTTCTCCACACGCGCCCTGAGCAAATGCCTGACCGAAGGTGCCGCGCGGTTCGGCTGGGACAAACGGACGCCTGAGCCGCGCTCGATCCGTGACGGGCGCTACCTGATCGGTCAGGGCGTGGCGGCGGCCATCTACACGCACTGGCGCTGGCCGGCAAAGGCGCGCGTCACGCTGAACCAGGACGGAACAGCTTTGGTCGAGGCAGGGTCGCACGAGCTCGGCACCGGCACCTACACCGTCATGCAGCAGGTTGCCGCCGATGCGCTCGGGCTTTCGCCTGAAAAGGTGACTGTGCGGCTCGGAGATACGAGGCTCCCCGCGTCGCATGCCTCGATCGGCTCGGCCACCATGGCGAATGCCGGGGCCTCGGTGATGTTGGCGGCGAACGCAGTCCGCGACCAGGCGATCGCGCTCGCCATAGGGGGGAAGGATGCGCCTTTCTCCGGAGCGGGTGCCGAAGAGGTCGTTGTCGTTGACGGCGCGGTGGCTCTGACCGGGAAGAACCTCCACATCGCCTACGCAGAATTGCTGGCGCGCAACGGGCTTCTCAACCTCGTGGGTGATGGAGACTACGATCCCATCGAGGAGGCGGTGGGCCCGAAAGCGATTTTCAGTTTTAGCGCGGTCTTCGCGGAAGTGCGGGTCGACCCGGACTTCGGCACGGTGCGCCTGAGCCGCCTGGTCGGCGCCTATGATGCCGGCCGGATCATCAACCCCAAGACCGCGCGCAGCCAGGCGATCGGCGGCATGATTTGGGGCCTGGGCCAGGCGCTGCTCGAGCAGTCCGAGACCGATCCGACAACAGGCCGGTTCGTTAACCGTAACTATTCCGGTTATTTGGTGCCGACCAACGCCGATATCCCCGAGTGCGATGTGCTGTTCGTCGGCGCGTTCGACGAGGAGGCAAGCCCCCTCGGTACAAAGGGACTCGGAGAGCTGACGGCCGTGTCCGTGGCGCCGGCGATCGTGAATGCCGTTTACCACGCGACCGGCAAGCGAATTCGCGATCTTCCACTGACGATCGAAAAGTTGATGTGAGGATCCGACGTTCAGTGCCGACGCTCCGAGGATAAATAACCAAAAGCGGAACAACTAACTTTGTGTCGGCATGGAACGTATACGCCGCGCAAAAACAAGGAGGAGACATCATGAAAACGCTTCAAGCTGACTACTTTTCTGCGTATCGTCATTTGAGGCTATCCCGCGATGATAAAGGTGTTCTGGTCGCCGAATTTCATAGCGACGGTGGCCCGTTCATCATGAGCGCGCGATCACACACGGAGTTTGTCGATGCCTTTCACGAAATCGGACAAGACCGCGAAAACAAGATTGTTATCGTGACGGGAGCGGGCGGGACTTTCATTGATGACGTAGAATGGCCGTCATTCGGAGATGTCGCCGATCCGGAGGTCTGGAGCAGAATTCACGACGAAGGCGTTCAGACTTTAGAGAACATTGCGAACATCCGGGTTCCGGTGATCGCAGCCGTCGAGGGACGCGCCCATATCCATTCGGACTACGCGCTCCTCGCTAGCGTCATCGTGGCGGCTGAAGGTGCGACATTTCACGACGTAGGCCACTTTGCCGTGGGAGTTACGCCGGGGGATGGGATCTTTACAACATGGAGTTACCGGGCTGGAGCAGGTCGAGCCGAGGCATTCCTGCTCAATCCACAGCCGCTGCCTGCGCGTACGGCACATGAATGGGGAGTCGTGGCAGAGGTGGTGCCGAACGGCAAGGCGGTGGTGCGTGCTCGGGAACTGGCCAGTTTATACCTGAAGGCTCCGGAAGTGACCCGCCGAAACACGCGCATTCACTTCATTCAACCGTTGAAGGAGCGCATCGTACGGGAGGTCGGTTACGGACTATCCCTCGAAGGAGCGTCATCTGCTGACCTGGTAAAATCAAAGCAATCAAAGGGTTAAGTTCTCCAAGAAAATTAGCGTGAAAGAAAAAACAATCGGAAGCCGAACCGCAAGCCTCCTGACGGTCCCAATGGGTCGGCTGGTGGGGCGGCGTAGCGCCAGTAGAAGTCGCGGCAACCGGTCGTCCTCTGCCTAATCGAAGCCAAGCGGAGGTCGAAACTCACGCCGAAGTTCCGGCTGATATGTTTTGCGCCTACCTGACGTCTCTCAGCGGGTGAGGGCGCCGAGCAGACGTTGAACCTCTTCATTCAGCCGAATAATATGCTCAACGGACATACCTGATTTCTGCAGCATCGCAGCTTGTAAACATCTTGTCTCCAAGCGGACGTCATGTCCTTTGTTCGTCAAGCGAACATGCACTTGTCGTTCGTCCGAAGGGTTGCGGTGTCGCGATACAAAGCCGGCTTGTTCGAGCCGTTTCACGAGGGGCGTGATCGTGCTCGGTTCGAGCGCCAAATGCTCGGCGATGGCGCCAATGCTGCGCCCGTCTTCCTCCCAAAGCGCCCCCAGGACGAGGTACTGTGGGTAGGTAAGGCCCAAACGGTCTAGCAGCGGCTTATACAGCCGATTTATCGCGATGCTGGTGGAATACACCGAAAAGCATAGCTGATCCCGCAAACATACCGTCTCACCTTTGGTCGTCATATGAAAATCCTTTTGCGTCAGGCTCTTGAGTTAGCCTCATACCAATGCGGCGGTAGATATTTACCACGATAATATTAACCTTGACACAAAAATATGCGCGCTGTAGATAAGCTTTATCGCGATAACGATTATCGCCGTATTTTGCGTTTTGAAGGACAGTTCCGTGCGCAAAAAAACCAGATTGCTTCCCGCCTTAGCCTTCTCAATGGCGTTGGTGCCAGTTGCAGAGGTTACTGCGATTGCTGTGGCAACCCGTCACGACGTCGCGATGACGTCGGCGGCCAATCAGCAACATAGTTCCGCAGCCAAGGCGACCGTGGTAGAAGACCCGTTTTCCCTTTCTGGCCAAGCGGGTCATGCTGCGGGTTATGAACTCATCATGGTCAACTCCACGCCGGTGTGGGTGAGAATCCACTAGGTTGGGGCAGCGGAACACGCGACGAACCGCCTTCAATTTCCGACATGAAGCACGAGATCGGGCTCGTGTAGGATGACGTTTCTGTCCATAACCGTTCAAACTCAGAAGGTGACAAAAATGGAAGAGCGAACCACATCATCCCCGAGGCCGATCAAGATGCCCGGCCCCGACCATCCCATTACCATCGAACACAATCCGAACCGGGTCGTCGTCTCTATCGCCGGGCGCGTGATCGCGGATACGCGGGACGCCTTGACCCTCGCGGAGGGACACTACGAGCCCGTTCAATATATTCCACGCAAGGACGTGGATATGGCGCTTCTGACACGCACGGACCACGTGACGTACTGTCCGTATAAGGGGGACTGCGCCTATTTCAGCATTCCGCTCGGCGGTGATCACGCAAGCAATGCAGTCTGGACGTATGAGGCGCCCTACGCCGCCGTCACACTGATTCGGGATCATCTAGCTTTTTATCCAGATCGCGTCGACGCGATCGAAGAGCGGCCGGGACATTGATGTCTGATTTTTTGACGGCTGTCATTTGCTCAGCCCCGGCTACGGGCCTCGCCGAGATCGCGAAGGCCAACGCTTTGCGCCTTATCTAAACGAACAGCCACCGTTGATCAGGAAGGACATAGCCTCATGACAACAGCCCTCTCCGGCAAAACAGCCCTTGTCACCGGCGCCTCGCGTGGCATTGGCCGCGCCAGCGCACTTGCGCTTGCCAAAGCTGGTGCCGAGGTCCTTGTTCATTACAGCGCCAGCCGTGCCGAAGCCGAGGCAGTCGTCAAGGAAATTTGCGGCTTCGGCGGACAGGCCGACGCGCTGGCGGCGGATCTTGCCGCGCCGGACGGCGCGCATAAACTCGCCCAGCAGGTCCGCACGATCGTCGGCGATCGTCTGGACATTCTGGTTGCCAATGCGGGAATTCCAAAGCCGCGACGATCGAAGAGACGACGATCGAAGACTTTGACCGGTTGTTCGCTGTCAACGTCCGCGCGCCGTTTTTCCTCGTTCAGCAATTACTGCCGGTCCTTGGGCCCGGCAGCAGCGTTATTCTGCTCTCGTCACTTGCCGCGCGCGCCGCCGTCGGCACGCTGCCGGCCTATGCGGCAACGAAAGGCGCGGTGGATACTCTGGTGAGGCATTTGGCCTTCAGCCTGGGTGAACATGGCATTCGCGTCAACGCCGTTGCCCCCGGCGTTGTCGAGACAGATATGTCGAACTTCACCAAGACGGATGCCGGCCGGGAGTTCGCCCTTGGCATGCAGGCTTTGAAACGCGTGGCGCAGCCCGACGATATCGCTGGGGTGGTGGCGTTTCTGGCATCTGAAGGCGCCCGCTGGATCACCGGCGATACTGTCAACGTCGATGGTGGCTCAAAACTTTGAGCCCGCCACGGGAGAAGGGTGCTGGCGTGTGGCCCCGCTGCATCAAGACCTAGTGATGACGGGCTCCGCCACCATCGACAACCGACGACCATCTATGGTGGCGTTATTGCCAACGGGTTCCGTGATTGGATGGGTGGCTAATCGCCTTTCGCACCTACCGCAGATGTTCGAACAGATCACGCCACTCGGCGGCTACGTCCGCCAATAGATGCCGTGCGACGGGCTCGGAATAAGTCCGCCCCTCGCGTATGAGGGTTGCCGTCGCCGGGTCATCGAGGCCGACACCAGGCCGTGAACAGTTCCCCAATGGGTAGAATTTGCCAGCTCGGCGTTCGAGCACCGTCCAGGATTTACCATCTGTCACCAGGCAATAATGCTCGTCCTCGGCCTCGATCGTGATCATCAGATGAATCCTCAATCCATCGACCCTGGGCGAAGGCTCCCGACGGCCAGTTGATCACAAGCCCACGGCGCCCGCCCCACCTATAAGCACTCTAGCACATCGATGCCGGGAGCGGGGGCCGATTATCACGGGAGCGATAACCTGCAGGCCGTGGCGCACCGTGAAGGGCCGGGGGCTAGGAAATTTTCACTTCAAGCCGAGCGCGGCCATCCTCTCGACACTGAATTACCGATGCGTTAGCTTGCGTCCATACAACTTTAACGCGAGCAAACATGAATTGCCTCTCTTTTACGTTGTTCATGAGCCTTCTGAGTGCCCCGGCAGCGGCTCAGACGCTCTATCAAGCCCCGGATAGCTCCCAGGCTCATTGCCGCTCAGATACAGTCGTCTGGCTCTGTACATCTTTTGGCATCTATCACTTCCAGGGAGAGCACGGATACGGCCGCGCGAAACACCGCGCATAGGAGGAACGGCGGTGCGTATCAGGCTATGGGTCATTGGTATGTGCAATGGCGTGCCAGTCTATGAAACAGAGCATGAGGCGTTCTCGATCGCCGAGGCTGTTTATTTGGCAGAAAAACATCGAAACCATTTTGGCGATAATGGAATCGTCCGGATGTATCCCGGCACGGCTCTTTCCGAGGAAGAACTTTCGTCCCTGCGCGAAAAGGTCGCCTCTCGACGCCTGTCGCTCGTCTCTGTATTTTCCTAGAGGAGCTACTTCTGCTAGACTGAAGATTGGGTACCCTTCGAGGCGGATTCTCGGCACCGTCACGCGGAAGCCGGTGTTGACACGCGACGTGATCATGTCTTTTTTTGGATCTAAGTCGAATCGATCTGTGATCGGATCTTCTCCGCATCCGCCGGCGTCGCCGGATTGTAGATCACCATGCTGAGGTCCGTCCGGCCGTCGACGGAGAAGGCAGAATATTCAAACGCGAGTGGGCCGAGAACCGGGTGGCGTATGTGCTTGACGGCTTCGCCATAGGCAGCACCGCGAACGTCGTTGTCACGCCACATCGTCCTGAACTCGGGACTGAGCCGGCAAAGTTCATTGACGAGAGGCTCCACCTCCGCCGCGGCCCCTGCGCGCGCGGCGTCCACACGGAATGCGCCCACCACGTGGCGCGCCACGCTCTCCCAGTCGTGCTGCACAGCGCGGGCGCGCGGATCAAGAAAGATGATACGCAGCACATTGCGCTGATGCGGCGGCAGGGCGCCATAGTCGCCCAGCATAACGGTGGCCGCCCGATTCCAGGCGACCACGTTCCAGATCGCCGTTCGAATGAGCGCGGGGCTTGGATCCAACACGTCGAGGACGCGCTGCAGCCGGGGCGTGACCGCTTCGTTCTCCCGGTAGCGGGCCTCGGGCGGGCGCCCAAGGCCGAGCAGGAAGAGATGCTCGCGCTCGACATCCGTGAGCATTAGGGCGCGGGCGATTCGATCGAGTACGTCCGCCGAGGGCGCGCCGCCGCGCCCCTGTTCGAGCCACGTGTACCAGGTGGGGCTGATATTGGCGCGTTGTGCCACTTCCTCGCGGCGCAGGCCGGGCGTGCGGCGACGTTCCGACGGAAAGCCAAAGGCGGCCGGATCGAGCTTCATGCGCCGGTCCCGCAGATAAGCCCCGAGGAGGCTTTCGCTGGCAAGCAGCCCGTTCATCCTGTTAGCACTCTTAATATGATGATCTCACTACTTTACCAGAATAGGACTTAGGGCAAGATTTGTCTTCAGAAAAACATGGAGACCTGCTCATGCGTGTTTTCGTCACCGGCGCAACCGGATTTATCGGCGTTCCCGTCGTCAAGGAACTGATCGCCGCCGGACATGAGGTTCTTGGCATGGCCCGTTCAGACGAAGGGGCGACATCCTTGGCCGCTCTTGGCGCGGACGTTTATCGCGGTTCACTTGAAGACCTTGATCGCTTGCGTGAAGGGGCCACCGCATCGGATGCCGTCATTCACCTGGCCTTCATTCACGACTGGTCGAATTTTGCAGAGAGTTGTGAGATCGACCGCCGCGCCATTGAAGCTTTGGGGGCTGTTCTTGCCGGCTCCGATAAGCCACTCATTGTTACAGCGGGGACGGCGGGATTGGCTGGGCCGGGTCAGGTTGCGACCGAAGATGATGTGGTGCCGCCGGATTTCCCATTCCCACGCGTTTCGGAACAGACGGCTCTATCGCTGAAGGGCGTTCGGGCTTCGGTCATGCGCCTTCCCCAGGTGCACGATATTTCGAAGCAAGGGCTTCTCACATACGCGGTTGCCGTGGCGCGCGAGAAAGGCGTGTCCGCGTATGTGGGGGAGGGACGCAACCGCTGGGCCGCGGCGCATATTTCGGATGTTGCGCGCCTTTACAGGCTTGCGCTGGAAAAGAACGAAGGGGGCGTGAAATATCATGCAGTGGCTGAAGAAGGCGTGCCAATGCGGGATATCGCCGAAGCAATCGGCCGCGGCTTACATGTGCCTGTGAAATCCATATCCGCGGAAGAAGCACCGGCCCATTTGGGCTGGTTGGCCATGTTCGCGGACCACGACCTTCTGGCCTCAAGCGAAATGACGCGGAAAAAGCTGGGTTGGAATCCGACCGGGCCGGGGCTGATCGCCGATCTCGAACAGCTTGCTGACGCCAAACGCTGAAGCGCGCAAGGCATCCCGGCAAAGTGAGATTAACTTATGCTTTTCCATCTTTTTCTCTCAGCTGGGTTCGTTAAAACCTGCCGGGTCCGCCGCTTCGGAGGCGATGCGAGAGGGCAGAGCCCCGCGTTCCAGCGGTACTGCACTCCGACAAGGCTATAAGCGCCGCGGCTCGATATCCTGCGCGCGGGCGGCGGTCGCGGCGCCAAGCAGCAGTGCGACGAGTTGCTGGTGGACCGGGACCTGATACTTAGGCGTCGATATCGAGGACGCCTTACTCTTAGCCGACGGAACTGAGGTCTAGATGCGATCTGCGGTGTCTGAATGCTAACCATGCCGTCCGAACCCAACGGTCGTGCAGAATTGCCGCTGCGATTTGTAATGACAATGACACTACGTCCGTGCTAAGAGGCCGGTATAGGAGATTTACCATGCCCCCGGCAGCCTCTGCGCATTCCCCCAAAAGGGATACCCTGAACCTCCGGATTAAGCCGGAGGAACGGAGCCTGATCGACCGCGCTGCCAAGCTGCGGGGCAAGAACCGCACGGATTTCGTGCTGGATGCGGCGCGCGCCGCCGCCGAGGATGCCTTGCTCGATCAAATCGTGATCAGGACTGCACCGGAAGCCTATGCCGCCTTCATTGCCCAGTTGGACGCACCACCTCAGCCCAATGAACGCCTGCGTGAGACCATGCAAAGCCCGCCTCCCTGGAAGGCCAAGTGAGCCTCACAGCGCCGGAGCCGCTCACCGCACAACATGACGTCACTTCATTCCAATCCGGCGTAGAGACGCTGGATAGGTGGCTGAGGCAACGCGCCCTGAAAAACCAGGTCAGTGGAGCATCCCGCACCTTCGTAGCCTGTGAAGGCGACCGCGTCATGGCCTATTACGCCCTGGCGTCCGGAGCGGTAGCGGTTGAGGTTGCCTCTGGTCGCTTCAAACGGAACATGCCGGATCCCATTCCCGTTGTGGTGCTGGGACGGCTGGCTGTTGATCAGACGTTGCAGAGCAAGGGCATCGGCCGCGCTTTGGTGCAAGATGCTGGCCTACGCGTTTTGCAGGCTGCGAGTGCCATCGGCATCCGGGGCATGCTCGTCCATGCATTGTCGGATGAAGCGAAGGCTTTCTACGAGCGAGTCGGCTTTGATCCATCACCGTTTGACCCAATGATTTTGATGGCCACTTTGGCAGCCTTGCAGGGGGCGCTGTAACCTATGCGCCCATCTTGGTCATTCAGTGCCCCTTGCTGTCCCCGAAACGGGCAGTGGGTGGCCCGCCGACCTTCTTACCTACTTGAGTCGGCAAGCCCCCATACGGCCATGACGGCCATCACCACAGCGCCGGCCTGGTTGCTGTGTTCGCCGAGTAGCCCAACGGGGTGAAAGCGATGGTTCGCCTGCGTCAGGCAGCCGGCCGGCCCATGTGTGACCGAAGCTCGGCGGCGCTCTGGAAATAGACCGGGCGGTCCGCGGATAGGCCGCGATGTACGTGGCGAGAGATTTCGTCCGCCAACACTTGTCCTTCCCCTCGCTCAAGCGCTTCAAGCGTTGCTCGTACGATCTCCTCGGGCGAACTTTTCGGCGCGTCGATATCGCGGGTGAGGTCCGTGTCGATGAAGCCGGCATGTAGCCCGACGATCTGCGTACCTTGTTCCGCAAGTTCGATGCGAAGGCCGTTGGTCAGTGCCCATGCCGCAGATTTCGACGCACCATAGGTCGCCAACATCGGGCCGCTCATCCAGCTTGAAACTGAAAGCACATTGACTATAGCACCGCCGCCATTCTTCGCCAGAACCGGTGCAAACGCGCGCGCCATGCGCAGTGGTCCAATGAAGTTTGTCTCGAACTGCTCGCGCGCGTCCTGAACTGCCCCGTCGGCGAGGAAGGCGCCGGGTCTCGCGATTCCGGCGTTGTTGATCAGCAAGTTAACGTCCCCGGCGACGCGCGCTGCGGCAGCCACATCCTCCTCGTTGGTAACGTCCAACTTCAACGGCACGACACCCTTCAGGGTAACCGCATCCGGATTGCGGGCCGCGGCATAGACTTGCGCGGCGCCCTTCTCCAGAAGCGCACGGGCAAACGCCAAGCCGAGACCTCGGTTCGCGCCCGTCACCAGAGCGGTTGATCCTTCAATTTTCATGGTCGACTCCTGGTTGTTCGTTGAATTATGATGACCATCATATTTAATGCAAGTATGTCATTCACAGACCGGAACCAAGGAAGTCGAAAAGGATGCGCTACCCCGCCACCGAGACGGCCGAGAAGCATGAGAAGATCCTGAAGGAAGCCGCGCGCCTGTTTCGCGAGCGGGGCTTCGGGGGCGTTGGCGTCGCCGAAATCATGAAAGCGGCGGGACTGACCCACGGCGCCTTCTATGCTCATTTCCCTTCGAAGGAGGCGCTGGAGGCCGAAGCCGTGGATCATGCTTTCGCGCACGCGGATCGACGGGTCCACGCGCGGACGGCGGGGGCGACTGATCCGAAGCGGGTCTTCCTTGATAACTATTTAAGCGCAACGCATCGCGATCATCCCGGATCCGGGTGTGCCATAGCGGCGCTGGGGCCCGAGATCGCCCGCGATTCTCCCGCGCGGCAACCCTTCACCCGGTGGGTGAAGCACATGATCGACGGGACAGCCGGTCGGTTTCGATGGAAACGCAAAAGCCCTGCGCGCGACAACGCGATCCATCTCCTCTCGGCGGCGGTCGGGGCGCTGGTGTTGGCGCGCGCCGTAGACGATCCCCAACTTGCCGATGAAATACTGGAAACTGTGCGCGAGAGCCTGGCATCCCTATGAGCGGTAGATCGACGCGCCGTCACGCTCTCGGGATTACTGGCGGCACCGCTCCCGCGAGTGCGTCGCCTTTTTCCGCCAACTCGATGCCGCGCGTGGCTGGTACCGCAGCGGCGAGCTGATGCGGCAGGGCGAGGGCGACGAGCTGTGGTTCCTTGGTGGCGCGACATGGAAGGCACACGCCGGTGCCTAATGGGTTGGACGGCCCCTGCGCCCGCTTAACCATTCAGCGATAGGGCGATAGCACCGCATCACCTCAGCAAAAGCCTGGCTTATAGGCCGTCCGTTTACTTACGGCGCAGACTTCCAACTGACCTGTGCAGTGCCTGGCCGGGCGACTCTCCAGACGCCTTTCACACCCTGGCCGGTGACTTCGCCAGGTTTGGTGTCCTTGATCCAAGTATAGAGCGGGTAGCCTTCATAGGTGAGTTCACGAGAGCCATCCTTACGGGTCGTAACGCCCCATGGCTTGGTAGGCACGAAACCAGCCGGGGCAACGACCGGCGGCCACAGTACCGCACAGTTGCCATAGCAAGCGGAAATCTGAGTTTTCGGGTTGTCTTGTTTGAACTCATAGACCGTCATTCCCTGGCTTGTGGCATAGACCGTGCCAAGCTTGGTGTGCATCGTCTTGATATTGGCCGGCGGTGTCGCGGCAAGCGCAAAGCTGGAAGCAAATGTAACTCCAATACCGGCGATCGCAGCAGTTAGCTTAGACATGGTCATGTTAGAACCCTCCTTTGGTTCACTGGGCCGCCCCCATCGGGTGATCCCAGGTTGAATGTTAGTTGGAATTTTGTCCTGATGCCAAGATCGAGCCGGCCACGATTGACGGCGTGAAGGTCTATCGCCTCACGCCGGCGACCATCCCGGCACGCAACGCCAGCGCACGCTCATCCATGGGCATGGCGGCTGCTACGCGCTGAGCGGTGGGAGGCAGACTTGCCCGAGGCGTTGCTGGTGGCGGGATATGGACGTGTTTGGCCGGTGGGCCGGCGGCGCGGTGACGCTGGAGATGATGCTGCGCGCTAAGCAGGGGCACCTGCCGATGTCAGGTGGTATCGCCGTGAACACCCCGACGGCGGACGAGCCGGGCTTTCGACCCTTGCATTAGGCATTCTTCCTATCCTTTACAAGAAATCTTCATCCGATCATTCGCCACAACAAGCGAAACCTTCTTGATCACGCTTTCACCAAACAACGCATAAGGCGATGAGGTATCCGAAAAGGTCGCCGGCACGTTGTTCAGCGTACAACCACCGACTTTTAGCGTTTTGATGTCGGCGGAATACGTTTGGATTTTTGAGCCGTCAGAGATGGTCGCCCATTGGTAGGTTTTTGGGATGGCAATACCCATCGACTTCGCGGAAGAGATCGGCAGGTTGAGCATTGACGCTCCTGTGTCCACGAGGAACGTCACCGGCGTGTCGTTTATGGTGCCGTCAACAAAGTAGACGCCGAGATGTGGATCCGCGGGGACGACGAGGGATGTGGTGGGGGACGCGGTTGGGGCCGGGGCTGGTGAGCAGGCGAGAAGCGCAAGCGGCAGCAGTAATGAATATCTGGGGCAAATCATTTTAGGGAGTTCCGCTCATTCTGGTTACGTCTTCAGGAGTGACCCGCGGCGCGGAGGCAACTCATCCATACCCCTGGTGACGCTCGCCGAGGGGCAATATCTCTGTGATGTTGAGGTACCAAAGGGGACGCATAGCAATACGCCCCAGCTATGCTGTGCGGACGTCCTGCTCCTTTTAACCAAGCGAAGGTTGCTACCCGGAATCGCGATCTGCATGGGCGGTAATAGAGCTTTTTTGCGCGGCTCGTTCTATGGCATCTGCGTATTGCGGAATAAGCCTGTGGCTGGCTGCAATAGGTCTTGAGGTCACCTGCAATAAGCCTTGGTTCAGAACCCACGGCGCAGGCCCACACCCAGCCAGGCGCTCTCGGCAAATGCTGTAGATCCGGGACGGCGGGCGGCATAGCGCCTCGTCGGGCGTGCTGACGCTGGAACAAAATAAGAACGTTTAGCGGAGCCTCAGGCCTTTTGCCCTCCCAATATGCTGTGCGCCACCAGCCCACTGCCAGTGCGACGACCCCATGAGCAGGGCCAGTTTTGCTCGACAAAAGTTCGCCGATCCATCGATGGGAACACCAGCCGGCATTGCCGCCGGTGCGCCCAAAAACGTGCTAAAAGACCAGACCGTGGGGATTTGCTGGCATCGGAAAGCGGTGGGCTGCCAGCGAATGACCGGGTGAGGAGATAAACCATGACCAAGAGCCAAACTCGTGAAAACTCTGCAGGTATGCCACCTTCACCTGCGTCCGCATTCCCCGGTCCCGAACCGCTGGGTGCCGCTTGGAGGTCATGGGTTGACGCCCTTTCGCAGGTATCGAACGGTCAACTAATGCGCCAGTTTGACGACCGATTGGCCAAGAATGCGATGTTGCGCGCAGGTGAGGAGGCGCTCAACGCCAATCCGCTCCATGATGTTATTCCCATCGACTGGGCAGAGATTGCTCGCGCGCTGCGCACCGTCTGGCTTCTCCAGCTCACGCGGCCGGAGAGAGCGATCAGCACTGCCACGCAGCTCAATCTCCAATTGTTTCAATCCAGCTTCGAGATCTGGACGGAGGCAGCCCAACGCTGGTGTGGCATGACGTCTTCCAGCGCGGCTGGGGGCGAATCGGCGGGCAGCGGCGACAAGCGTTTCGCGGCCTCAGAATGGCATCACAACCCAGTCTACCGCACCCTGAAGGAGTTCTACCTGATGGCCTCGGCATGGCTGCTGCACCAGCCGGCTGGGTTCGGCGACATGACTGCGGCGGAGCGGCAACGGCTTAACTTCCACCTACGCCAGTTTGTCGATGCCGTGAGTCCGACATTGGTGCCGCTGCTCAATCCGGTGGCTGTGCGCCGGGCGCTGGAAACCGGTGGGGTGAGTCTCGCGGACGGAGTCCGCAACCTGATGCACGATCTCGCCGAAGGGCGCTTGAGTATGGTCGATACTGAGGCATTCGCGCCGGGGCGCAACCTAGCTCTGTCCCCCGGGAAGGTCGTTTATCGCAACAAACTGATTGAACTGATCCAATATGAACCGAAGACGGCCCAGGTCCATCAAATGCCGCTGCTGATTTTCCCGCCATGGATCAACAAATTTTACATCATGGACCTGCAACCCAGGAACAGCATGGTGCGTTACCTCGTCGAAGCAGGTTTTACGGTGTTCATGACATCCTGGAAGAACCCAGATGCATCCATGGAGGGAACGACGATCGAAGACTACGTGGAGCAAGGACAACTAGCCGCAAGCGATGTCGTGCGTGAGATCACCGGCAGTCCCACTGTGAATGTCGTGGGGTATTGCATCGGCGGTACGTTGTTGGCGATGACGCTGGCCTTGCTGGCGGCGCGAGGCGACAAGAGGTTTAACGCGGCGAGTTTTATAGTATCGCTCCAAGATTTCGCGAAAGTCGGCGATACGGCGCTCTTCCTTGGCGAGGGCGCGATCGATTTTATCGAGGAGCAGATGCTGGAACGCGGTTATCTCGATAGCCGCCAGATGTCCGATATGTTCAATCTGCTGCGCAGCAACGACCTGATTTGGTCGAATGTGGTGAATAACTACATTCTGGGTCAGAAACCGCCTGCCTTCGACCTGCTGTATTGGAACAACGACGGCACGCGGATGGCGCGCACGGCGCACAGCTGGTACCTGCGTAATACCTACATTGAGAATAACCTGATCCAGCCCGGCAAGACCCACCTGATGGGCGAGGCGTTGGACCTTCGCCGCATTACGCTCGACTCTTACGCGGTGGGCGCTGAAAGGGATCATATCGTGCCATGGGAGTCCGCTTGGCGGCTCACCCAGCTCACCGGTGGAACGGTGCGTTTCGTCCTTGCGTCGAGTGGCCATATCGCGGGTATCATCAACCCGCCGGGCAGCAAAAACGCAGCATACTGGACCACCAAAGAGAGGCGCGCCGCGCCGAAGACTCCCCACGAGTGGCGCGGCCATGCCAAACGCTATGAAGACAGCTGGTGGGGCGACTGGTCAGCCTGGCTCGCTGCCCGCGCCGGCGCCATGGCCCAGCCACCTGCCCTGGGGAGCGCGGCATACCCGCCGCTGTGCGATGCGCCGGGAACCTACGTCATGGAAAAATGACGTGATGTCTTTAGGATCTTCGCCTAGCCCGGCCCCGCCGAAGCCGCCAGAAAGGTTATCCCTTGGGGCATGATCGCGTGAGGGCAGGGCGGGAAGGATACGGCGCGTCAGCCGCGGTGGATGGTCATCATTTTGATTTCGGTCATGGCTTCCAGCGTAAGCTTGCCGCCCAGGCGGCCCAGGCCGCTTCTGGTGCCGCTCCCGCCGCCGAAAGGCAGATGCAGTTCCCAATATGTGCTGCCCGCATTAATATTGACGATACCGGCCGGAATGGCTTCGGCAAAGCGCATGCCGCGTTCCAGATCAGCCGTGAACACGCCGACGCTGAGCCCGTATTCGCTATCCAGCGCGAGATTCAGCGCCTCGGCGTCGTTCTCGAAGGTCATGATCGGCAGCACCGGCCCGAACGTCTCTTCGCGGATGACGCGCATGGAGCGTGTCGCACCGGTGAGCACGGTTGGTTCGAAGAAAAGGTCGCTGCCGAGATCTGGGCGCGGTCGGCCGCCGGTGAGAAGCGTGGCGCCAGCGGCGACAGCATCCTCAACATGTTCGCGTACCTTGGCAGCGACGTTTGCATTGTTCAACGGACCCATGGTCGTGCCCTGATGCAACGGATCACCGAGCTTGATCGCCTTTGCCTTCTCGACGAGGCGTGCGGCGAACGCATCAGCGATCTTGCGGTGCACGAGCAGCCGACCAGTCGCCGCACAAATCTGGCCGGCATTGATGAAGGCGCCATTCGCGGCGGCGGTTGCCGCCTTATCGAGATCGGCATCCTCAAAGACGAGCACGGGGCCGTTACCGCCGAGCTCAAGGAGCATTGGCTTGCCGGCGCCTCGTTCGGCGATGCGCCGGCCGGTCGCCGCACTGCCGGTGAAGCCGATGCCGTTGGTGTCCGGATGGCCGACAATTTCGTCGCCCACGGTCGCACCTTCGCCCATGACGAGGTTAATAACGCCAGCGGGCAGGCCCGCAGCTTCGATCGCCTGCATGAGCGCTACCGCGCAGAGTGAGGTGCTCGGTGCTGGCACCCAGACGATGGTATTGCCGGTGGCAATCCCCGGAGCCAGATATTCGACCGGAATGTTCACCGGAAAATTCCACGGCGTGATGACGGCATAAACGCCGCGTGGCTGACGCAGTGTCATTATGAGCTTACGAGGGTCTTCCGCGGGGATCACCTCGCCCCGCATGTTTTTCACCAGTTCCGCGGCCAGGCGGAACCCGTCGGCCGCCTTGCGCACCTCACCGGTTGCCTCGGCCAGTGGTTTGCCTTGCTCCTGGCTGACGATACGCGCGATATCGCCGCGGCGCGCGTCGATCTCGGCCGCGATGGCGACGCACATCGCCGCCCGTTCCCAGACCGGACGCCCCGCCCAGCCCGCTTGGGCCGCGCGCGCCGCCGCTACCGCCTTGTCAGCTGTCTCCCGACGGCTGCGTGGCAGCCAGCCCAGCGTCTCGCCTGTGGCCGGATTGATCGCCGGCGTGCGTTCAGGTTCGCCGATCCAGCTTCCCCCGATGAAATTGTCATAGACTGGGATCGTGACCGTGTCGGGCATTTTGTCTCTCGCATGTTCCAGTGGCAGGGCGCGCGCAGCGTACGCGACCGTAGAAATTCGATCAATCTCGACGGGTGAGTCTGATTATTCTGGGGCCTGATTCGCGCGCGGGAGCCCGGATGTGCTCCCGCCTGAATCGTCATTAACCCGACGTACCTACGCCTGCACGCCCTCGCGTACGGCATGCGCCGGCGCGGCGGCCTCCTCCCACCAAGCGCCCCCGATAACCAGGCCGCGGCCCATGAAGCGCCGCGGGCTCATTACGACTTCGCCCAATACGTCGACGAGAGGAAATGCACCGTCTTCGAGGCTGAGGATGCTGGCGTCGCCGATACTGCCCGGCTTGAGCGAGCCGAGTTCCGGCCGGCGGATCGCCTGCGCAGCTTTCACCGTGGAGGCTGCGATGATGTCCGGCAGCGGCATGCCAAGACAGAGGAATTTCGACATGGTCGTCACTTGGTCAAAGGCGGGGCCGTTCACACAAAGCGTGTGCACGTCGGAGGAAATCGTGTCTGGCAGGAAGCCATCCGCGATCGCTGCTCGCGCCGTTGTCCAGGCGAACGCGCCCTTGCCGTGACCGATATCGAACAGAACACCGCGTTCCCGCGCCGCGCGCACCCCGGCGCGGATTTTGCCGGCGCCGTCGACCGGCGCGTTTGGGAAAGGACGGTAACAATGAGTGAGAATATCTCCAGGGCGCAGTTTAGCGACCACCTCCTCGTAGGTTGGCGGCGGCTCATCGATATGAACCATCAATGGCAAACCGGTCTGGTCCGCAACCAAAAGTGCCACGTCCAGGGGCGTAATCCCACTCGGGCCGCTCGCGACTCGACCGACCCGCACCTTGATGCCGACGATCACATCAGGGTTCGCCACGGCGACCTGCACGGCATCCTGCGCCGCCATCAGCCGCATATCCGTGCTCTCGCCCACCATCACGCGGTTCGAGAAAGCAAATATTCCAGCAAAGGAAATGTGCAGGAAGGATAGAATTCTTACGCGGCTCTGCTCGATCACATGCTTGCGGAAACCGGCAAAATTTCCGGGGCCGGCGGAACCGGTATCAACGCAGGTGGAAACCGCGGTAGCGCGGGCATAATTGTCAGCATCGACGCTGAGAGACGTGCCGCCCCAATAGACATGCGTATGCAGATCGATCAGGCCGGGGGTGACGATACGCCCGGAAACGTCACGAATATCCCGCCCTTCGAGCCGGTCGCCAACGGCGAGAATATGGCCATCACGGAAGGCGACATCCGTCACCGCGTCCAAGCCTTGCGACGGATCAATGACGCGGCCACCGCGCAGAACGAAATCGGCGATCATGCCGGCAATCCCGGCGTATAGAAAAGGAAGGTCAGTTGGACCATGTTCACACCCTATGTCGAATTTTAGATCATATTACCCAGGCAATCCGGCGTGTACAATAAACAACAAGCGGCGACGGGCAAATGATAAAAAATGTAGCTTTTGATCACACAGAAATCTGTGTTGCACGCATTTGTTCATTCGGTATTGTAACGTTTGCAAATTTTTCCAGCATAAACTTTGCGTTTGAGTTATTAACCGGCAGCCGCTCGGATCGCCCGACCTAGACTCAGGACCCATTAATCTCTTGCGTCGGCGCGGTTTGCTGTGATTCTGGACATGGCGAAGGGGGCTTCGCCATGTCTGATGTATTCCTGCTGAGTGAGCGCCAGATGGCGCGGATATCGCCGTTCTTTCCGCTGTCTCATGGTGTGCCGCGTGTTGACGACCGGCGGGTGATCAGCGGGATCATCTATG
>DATJHR010000122.1:0-66221 GCA_035493735.1 Acidocella sp. | reverse complement strand
GAATTTCAGCTTGGCGAACACCGACTTGCCGGTGATTTCCGCGATGCCTTCCTTCAGGCCGCCCAGCTCGCTCTCGCCATATTCCAGAACCTCGAAGCGCCAGCCATGCAGGCCGGCATATTTCTGGTAGGCCTGGAACAGTTCCGCCGCGAACAGCCCGGCCTCGTCGCCGCCGGCCGCCGGGCGGATTTCCAGAATCGCCGAACGGTCATCCGCCTCGTCCTTGGGCAGCAAGGCCAGGCGCACCGACATTTCCAAATCCGGCAGGGTCTGCTTCAGGCTTTCCAATTCCGCGGCGGCCAGTTCCTTCATTTCCGGGTCCGCGAGCAGCGCCTCAGCATCGCGGCGCGCCTGCTCGGCCGCGCGCAATTCCGTAACCCGCGCCTCGATCGGCTCGATCTCCGCGAGTTCCTTGGACGCTTTGACGAAGGCATCGCCGCCCAACGTGCCGGAGAGCATGAAACGCAGCTCTTCTGCGCGGGCGAGAATGCGGTCTAGTTTCTGGTCGATGTTGTTCATGTCAGAAAGCCAAGTGAAGGCGAGGGCTCTGCCCTCGACCCGCTGGGGCCGAGAGGCCCCAGACCCCAAAAATTATCATTTCAGTAGCAAAGCGGGCAGGTCAGCCAAGGTTACGTCTTGCTGCTCGCCACTACCAAGGTTTTTCAGCTTGATATCTTCGCCGACCAGCACGGCGAACGCCGCACCCGATTTGTTCGCGCGTTCCAGGCGCTTTTTCGCGTTGCCGGAATAGCCGGTCTCCGCCGCCACGCCGGCGCCGCGTAAGAATTTCAAAACATCCAAGGCCGGCGCCTGAAATTCATCATTCATCGGAATCACCGCCACCGGCACGGCAACATTCGCGGGTGGCGCGATCAGCATCGAGAGCCGCTCGATGCCCGCACCCCAGCCGATGCCCGCCACATTCGGCCCGCCCATCTGCTCCACCAGCCCATCGTAACGCCCGCCGGCCAGCACCGTGCCCTGCGCGCCCAGTGCCGTGGTCACGAATTCAAACGCGGTGTGATTATAATAATCCAGCCCGCGCACGATCCGGGGATTTTCCGTGAACGGCACGCCAAAGGCGGTGAGCGTGGCCTTCAGTTCGCCGTAGAAGGAAGCCGCAGCTTCCGTGAGGTGCTCGTAGATCACCGGCGCGTCCGCCACCAATCGCTGGTCGCCTTCGTCCTTTGAATCGAGAATGCGCAGCGGGTTCTTCTCCAGCCGCATCTTGCTGTCGGCGGAGAGTGTCGCTTCGTGCCGCGTGAAATAGGCCACCAGAGCAGCCCGGTAATTGGCGCGGCTCTCGGCATCGCCCAGCGTATTGATGTTCAGCATCACATCCTGTGCGATGCCGAGTTCGTTCAAGATCTGCCAGCCGGCGGCGATCACCTCGGCATCCGCCAGCGGCACGCTCGGCCCCAACAGTTCGACGCCGATCTGATGAAATTGCCGGTAGCGGCCTTTCTGCGGCCGCTCATAGCGGAACATCGGCCCGGCATAGAACACCTTTTGCGGCAGCGTCTGCGTGAGGCCGTTGGTGATCAGCGCGCGGCATACGCCGGCCGTGCCCTCGGGCCGCAGCGTCACGGAATCCCCGCCGCGATCCTCGAAACTATACATTTCCTTGGTCACGACGTCGGAGGTTTCGCCGAGCGTGCGGGAGAACACGCGCGTATCCTCGAAAATCGGCGTCTGCCATTCGGCGAAACCATACAGCGCGCTCACCCGCCGCGCCGTCGCCACCACGTGGGCGTAGCGCGCGGCGTCCTCCCCGATGAGATCACGGGTGCCGCGGACGGGTTGCAGTGCTGGAGCCATAAGGAGCGAACTTTCGAACAAAAAACGGCGGGCCTAGGACGTTGTCGCCGACAACGCCCCAGACCCAGCATAACAAAAATTTTTGCGCCGCTTTTTTTAAAAAGCGGCCGCTTTCTTTCTACGCCACCGCCGCCTTCGCCGCGGCCTCAGCGGCCTTCAGCTCGGCAGCCTTGGCCTCCACCAGATCGACGATATGGGAGACCATGTCCGCGCCATCGATGGTGTGGTCGGTCTTGCCAGCCGAATAAATCATGTGCCGGCCGCCGCCGCCGCCGGTCAGGCCGAGGTCGGTCATCAGCGCTTCGCCGGGGCCGTTCACGACGCAGCCGATGATCGACAGGGTGATCGGCGTCTGGATATGGGCAAGCCGCTCTTCCAGGGTCTCGACGGTCTTGATCACATTGAAGCCCTGGCGCGCGCAGGACGGGCAGGAAATGATGCGCACGCCGCGATGGCGGATGCCGAGCGACTTCAGGATATCCCAGCCGACCAGCACTTCCTCTTCCGGTTCGGCGGAGAGCGAAACGCGCATCGTGTCGCCGATGCCGGCCCAGAGCAGCGAGCCCAGGCCGATGGAGGATTTCACCGTGCCGGCGCGCTTGCTGCCCGCCTCGGTGATGCCGATATGCAGCGGGTGGTCGCAGACTTCCGCCAGCTGCTGGTAGGCGGCGACCGCCATGAACACGTCCGACGCTTTCACGCTGATCTTGAATTCGTGGAAATCGTGGTCCTGCAGGATCTTGGCGTGTTCCAGGGCGGATTCCACCAGCGCCTCGGGGTTCGGCTCGCCATATTTCTCCAGCAGGTGCTTCTCCAGCGAGCCGGCATTGACGCCGATGCGCATCGAGCAGTTATGGTCGCGCGCCGCCTTGATCACCTCGCGCACGCGGTCCGGGCTACCGATATTGCCGGGATTGATGCGCAGGCAGGCCGCACCGGCCTCGGCGGCCTCGATGCCGCGTTTGTAATGGAAATGGATGTCGGCCACGACCGGCACGTTCACCCGTTTCACGATGTCCTTGAGCGCCGCGGTGCTCTCCTCATCCGGGCAGGACACACGCACGATGTCCACGCCCGCCGCCTCGGCACGCAGGATCTGCGCCACCGTCGCCTCAATGTCGGTGGTCAGCGTGTTGGTCATGGTCTGCACCGAAATCGGCGCGTCGCCGCCAACCTTCACATTGCCAACGCTGATCTGCCGGCTCTTGCGGCGGTCGATCTGCTGGTATTCGCGGTAGTTCATGGCAACTCCATTAGTTGGTCGCGGCGGCCGCGTGTTGGGCGGCGGACGGCGTAAGAAGATAATGATGCAGGACCACGCCGGTGGCGCCGAGCGGTGCGCCGGGCTTGCCGTCCGTGACGATCTCCGTGCCGCCGGCATTGCCGGTGGTCATGGTCAGGCCGGCTTCCTGCGGGACCGGCCAGCTTTGCCCGGCCCGCAGGACCTTGCTGAACAAAATCGTGCCAGTGGCGTCGCGCACTTGGATCCAGCTGTCGGCGGTGGCGAGAATGGCCTCGCCCTGAACCGCCGTGTCCGGGGGCGGCGGCGCGGGCGGCTGGTTCGCAGCCGGTGCCGCTGGCGCCGAGGCCATGGCGGCCGGTGCTGCCGGTGTTGTGGCCGCCGGCGATGAAGGGTTCGCTGGCACCGTTGCGGCCGATGGCGCGGCTGTTGTGGCGGTGGCCGCCGGCGTCGACTCGGGCGGAGTCGTTGCCGATGACGCGGGCGGAGTCGTTGCCGACGCCGTCACAGTGGCGGGAGCCGGAGCCGAAACGGCCGCCGGCTTCGGCGGGGGCGCTGCCGGAGGCTTCCGCGGAACGGCGAGCCGAGCCAGCTCCGCCGGTACGCTCGGCACCGTCAAAGCGAGATGGCGCTCATGCGCGGTGAAGTGATACCACAACCCGTAGCCGACCAGCACCACGACCACGCCGACCAGCGCGATTGCCCCGCTCGGCACGCCGCGATCGGGGACGGGGGCGGGAAACGCCAGCTGCGCCTTGGGCGCGCGACCAAGCCCTTCAGCCCGGAAGCGACGCAAAATCTCCTCGGGGTCGAGCCCTAACATCTGCGCGTACGAGCGCACAAAGCCGGTCTGATAGGCCGGGCCGGGCAGGGCCGCCAGATCCCCGCGTTCAATCGCTTCCAAGTAGGGCAGGCGTATGCGCAGCGCCTCGGCGACATCGTCGAGCTTCCAGCCCAGCCGCTCGCGAACTTCGCGCAGTGCCGCCCCCACCTGTGCCGCGCCGGTTGCGGGCGGGGCATGACCCAGATCAATCGTCTCGTTTTGCAGTGAATCGTTCGACATCTTGTTGCGCTTTCTATACTGCTCGGCCGCGTTGCGCTACCGGAAGGTGCACGGCGCACATCAGATGGGCAGGTTATGTTCGCGGGCCCAGGCGGTGAGCGGCTCGCGGATGCTGCCGCCGGCGGCCCCGGCGCGGCGCAGTTCGCGCAAGATCGGCCTCAACGCGTTCAGATCCGCCTCCACCAGCAAGGCTTTGACCGGCAGAATGGCGTTCCCGGACATTGACAGTCGGGTCACGCCCACGGCCGCGAAGGCCAGCGCCTCCAGCGGCCCGCCGGCAACCTCGCCGCAGATGGAAAGCGGCACGCCCGCCTGCTGACAGGCCGCCACCAGCTGCTCGATCAGTTCCAGCACCGGCGCGGAAAGCGCGTCGTAGCGGTCCGCCAGGCCCGGCGTACCGCGATCAGCGGCAAACAGAAACTGCATCAGATCGTTGGTGCCGACCGAGACGAAATCCGCCTCCGCCAGCAAGCCCGGCAACTGGAACAGCAGCGAGGGCACTTCGATCATCGTGCCCACCTCGATCTGCGCCGGCGGCGGGCGAACCCGCGCGATCTCGGCCTCCAGCAGGTCCCGCGCGGCGCGGAATTCCTCGACCGTGGCCACCATCGGGAACATGATGGAGAGCGGCCGCCCTTGCGCGGCCAGCAGCAGCGCCCGCAATTGCCGGCGCAGAATCGCCGGCCGGTCGAGACCGACGCGAATGGAACGCCAGCCCATCGCCGGGTTTTCCTCACCCCCGGAAGCCTCGCCTGGGAGCAGCTTGTCGGCGCCGAGATCGAGCGTGCGAAACTGCACGGGCTTGCCGCGGACGCGGTCCAACACGCGCGCATATTCCGCGGCCTGGCCCGCGACATCAGGAATGCCGCCCGCCGCCAGGGCGGCGATTTCCGTGCGGTACAGGCCAATCCCGTCGGCCCCGGTGCGTTCGAGCTGGTCCAGCTCCAGCGCCAGGCCGACATTCAGCATCAGCGACATCGCGGTGCCGTCCTTGGTGATGGCCGGCCGGTCGCGATAGGTCGCCAGTTCCGCGGCGCGCACGCTGCGCACAGCCAAAGCCCGGTCATAGACCTGGAGCACAGCCGACTCCGGGCGCAGGATCAGCGCCTCGCCTTCGGCGTCCAGCAGGGCGTCTTCGCCGCTGGTGGCCGCTTCCACCGCGCCGCGCTCGACCGCGAGCGCCGGCAGGCCCAGGGCGCGCGCCAGGATCGCCGCATGGCCTGAGGGGCTCGCCTCCTCAATCGCCAGGCCGGCAATGCCGCGCGCATGCCAATCCAACAGGTCCGCGGGCCCCAGCCGGCGCACCAGCAGAATGCTTCCCTCGGCAGAGGCGGGTTTCGGGGCCATGCAGCCCAGCGCCACCATCAGCCGGTTCACCATATCCTCGATATCGGCCAGCCGCTCGCGCAGATAGGGGTCGGCGATGCGCCTCATCCGTTCGCGCAGGCTGCGCGCCACCTTGTCCACCGCGGTCTCGGCGGTAAGGCCGTCATTGATCGCGTCGCGCACCTGGGTCAGCCAGCCCGAGGATTGCGCCACCATGCGATAGGCTTCCAGCACATCGCGCGGCGCATTGCCCCCGGGCAGGGAGGCGGAGATCAGCTTGTCCAGGCTGTTGTTCGCGGCATCCAGCGCCTGTTCCAGCCGTTCCAGCTCGGCGGCCGGATCATCGGTCAGCAGCCGCGCGATCGGCGGCATCGCGCCATAAACGAGGACCTGGCCGCGGGCGATACCCGGCGCCAGCCCGTGCCCGGCATAGCGGCGGGGCAGAGCGCCGGAAAGCCCTTCTTCGAGCACCTCGGTGGCGCCGGCCTGGACGAGAATTTCCCCCAGCAGCATGGCCACCGTGGCCACCGCCTCGACCTCGACCGGCGCGAACTGCCTGGCCTCGCGCAACATCACCGCGATCACGCCGAGGATGCGCCCGGCGCGCTTCACCGGTATCGCCAGCATCGAGACCATGTCCTCTTCGCCGATCTCGGCGCGGTACACGTAACGCGGATGGTTCTGCGCGTCGGCCAGGTTCAGCGGGTCACCCGAGGCGGCGACCATGCCGATGATGCCCTCGCCGATCCGCAAGCGGGTGCGGCCGACAGCGCCCACATTCAACCCGTAAGTCGCGGCCAGCTCCAGCACCTCGCCGGGGCGGGCCACATAAATCACGCTGGCGTCGGCCGGCAGGCCCAGCGCCACCAGATCGGCAATGTCCGGCAGGCCGGCATGGCCGGAGGCCAGCGCCTCTCGCAGGCGCGCAAAAAGCTGCCTGGCATCGCCGAATTTCGGCTTGCGCCGCCGCCGAGGCGGCTTGGGCATGATTTCAAGATCCTGCGGCACGTGCCACCAAGGCGGCAACCGCCTGGGCCTTCAATTCCGCCAGAATGTCCGCCACGGGCTGAACCGCCGTGACCATACCGACCGACTGGCCGGCCATGACCGACCCCGCTTCGACATCGCCCTCGATCACCGCGCGCCGCAGCGCGCCGGCCCAGAAATGCTCAATCTCCAGCTGGGCCGCGTTCTTGTCGAGCGTGCCGGCCTGGAACTTCTGCACCACCTCGGCCTGATGCGCGAGGAATTTCCGGGTCCCCTCATTGACGAGACCGCGCACCGGGATCACCGGAAAACGCTCGTCCAGTTGGACCGAGGGGATCGCATCACGCGCGTTCGCGCGCAGGAATGCCTGCTTGAAATTGGCATGGGCGATGCTCTCTGTGGAGGCCGCGAAACGGGTGCCCAGCTGCGCCCCGGCAGCCCCCATCTCCAGATAGCTCAGAATGGCCTCGCCACGGCCGATGCCGCCGGCGACAAAGACCGGCACGTCACGAATATGCGGCAGGATCTCCTGCGCCAGCACGGTCAGCGACACGGGGCCGATATGGCCGCCGGCCTCGGAACCCTCGATCACCAGCGCATCGACGCCGGATTTCACGAAGCGCTTGGCCAACACCAGAGCGGGCGCGAACGCAATGACCTTGGCCCCGCCATCCTTGGCGGCGCGAATCGCCGGGGCTGGCGGAATCCCGCCCGCGAAGACGATGTGCCCGACCTTGGCGCGCAGGCACACCTGCACGAGCGCGTCGAGCTCAGGATGCATGGTGATCAGGTTCACGCCGAACGGCTTTTGCGTCATCGCCTGGGTCCCGGCGATCTCGGCTTCCAGCAGGTCCGGCGTCATCGCGCCGCAGGCAATCACGCCGAAACCGCCGGCGTTGGAGATGGCAGCCACGAGGTTGCGCTCGCTCACCCAGCTCATCGCCCCGCCCAGGATCGCCAGCTCGGTGCCGAGAAAGGCCGCGCCGCGCTGTTGCAGCGTTTTGAAGCGCGCCTCAGCCTGGGGCAACAGATCAAGCATCGAGCTTATACGCCGTGTGCAGCGCGCGCACCGCCAACTCGGTATATTCGGCCGCCACCAACACGCTCACCTTGATCTCGCTGGTGGAGATCACCTGGATGTTGATGCCGCGCTCGGCCAGGGTGCCGAACATGGTGCTCGCCACGCCGGCATGGCTGCGCATGCCTACGCCGACCACGGAAATTTTCGCCACATTCTGGTCCGAGGAGATTTCCGCGTAGCCGATCGCCTGGCGCGCCGTCTCCAGCACCTGCAGGGCCCGGGGAAGGTCGGCCTTGCCGACGGTGAAGGTCATGTCGGTCGTGCCGTCGGCGGCCAGGTTCTGGACGATCATGTCGACATTGATATGCGCCTCGGACAAGGGCACGAAAATGGCGGCGGCGATGCCCGGACGATCCGGTACCTGGCGCACGGTGATTTTCGCTTCATCCCGTGAATAAGCGATGCCAGCGACAATTTCCTGTTCCATGACTTCTTCCTCATCAACAACCAGAGTTCCGGGGAGATCCTTGAAGCTGGAGAGCACCTGCACGCGCACGCGCTCCTTCATCGCCAGCTCGACGGAGCGGGTCTGCAGCACCTTCGCGCCGACCGAAGCAAGCTCCAGCATTTCTTCATAGGTGATCTTAGCAAGCTTGCGCGCGTTCTGCACGATCCGCGGATCGGTGGTGTAGACGCCGTCGACATCGGTGTAGATGTCGCAGCGATCCGCCTTGAGCGCCGCCGCCAGCGCCACCGCCGACGTATCCGAGCCGCCGCGGCCGAGCGTGGTGATGCGGTGATCCGGGCCGATGCCCTGGAAGCCGGCAACCACCGGGACCTGACCGCTCTTCATCCGCGCGATCAGCTTTTCGCCCTCGATCGCGGCGATGCGCGCCTTGCCATGCTGGCCGTCGGTTTCCACGGCAATCTGCCAGCCCGTCCAGCTGCGCGCCTCGACGCCGAGATTCTGCAGCGCGATGGCGGTCAGCCCGGCCGTCACCTGCTCGCCGCTCGCCACCACGGCGTCATATTCGCGCGCGTCGAACAGCGGCGAGAGTTTCTGGCACCAATCGACCAGCTGGTTGGTCGCACCGGCCATTGCCGACACCACCACGGCCACCTCATTGCCCCGATCGACCTCCGCCTTCACCCGCGCCGCGACATTGCGGATACGGTCCAGATCGGCGACGGAGGTGCCGCCAAATTTCATTACGATGCGCGCCATTACCTATCCCTTGTGGAAAACCGGCAAGGGCGTCACATACAGCCTGAATGTTTTACGGCGCAACACGCTGGGGTTCCCGGGAAACGTTCTTTGTTCATGATTTTCTGGCGGTTGAGCTGCTGTGCTGCGCAATGGCCCGACGGGAGTGCCGCGCGATGCAAAAAGATTCGGTCAGACCCGAGGAAATCGCTCGATTCAACGCGCTGGCCGCGCGCTGGTGGGATCCGTCCGGCCCGATGCGACCCTTGCACATGATGAACCCCTGCCGCGCGCGATGGATTGTTGAGCGTACCCGCCGGAAATTCGGGGGCGCGCCAGTCCGCGTGCTGGATGTCGGCTGCGGCGCCGGGCTGCTCTCCGAGTCGCTGGCCGCGGCTGGCTACGACGTGCTGGGGCTGGATGCCGGCGCGGAAGCGATCGCCGCAGCAACGGCCCACGCCGAGGGCAGGGGCCTTCGCCTCGCCTACCGTGCCGGCACCGCCGAGGCGCTCAAAGCCGAGGGGCAAAAATTCCCGGTGATCACGGCGCTGGAAATCATCGAGCATGTCGCAGACCCGGCCGCCTTCGTCGGCACCCTGTCGGCCCTGCTCGAACCAGGGGGGCTGCTGTTCCTCTCCACGCTGAACCGCACGGCCCGATCCTATTTGGTCGCAAAATTCGGCGCGGAATATCTGCTCCGCCTGCTGCCCGTCGGCACCCATGACTGGCGGCGTTTTGTCACGCCCGAGGAGCTTGGCCGGCTCTGCCGTGGCGCCGGTCTACGCCTGGCCGACAGCGCCGGCATGTCGTTCTCGCCGCTCACGCGCGGCTTTGCGATCACCCGCGACATGTCGATCAACTATATCGCTATGGCCGAGGCCCCAGCGGCTTGATCCGCCTCGACAAAACCCGGCAAAGCTTCGACTATCAACAGCACAGATCTATTCTCTTAAGGGGTACTGACCATGCCTTTCGACCTCACTGAAACAATGACCGCCTGGCGGCATCATCTGCACGCGCACCCGGAACTGTCGTTGCAGGAATCCGCTACCGCCGCTTTTGTCTGTGAAAAATTGCGGGAAATGGGCATCCCCCACACCGCCAATGTCGGCGGCCACGGCGTGGTGGCGACGTTGACGCGCGGCGCCTCCAACCGCTCGGTCGGCCTGCGCGCCGACATGGACGCGCTGGCCATCATGGAAACCACCGGCAAGCCCTATGCGTCGAAGACGCCGGGTGTGATGCATGCCTGCGGCCATGACGGGCACACCACCTCGCTGCTCGGCGCGGCGAAGATGTTGCTCGACGACACCAGCTGGTCCGGCACCGTGCATTTCGTGTTCCAGCCGGCCGAGGAGGGCTATCGCGGCGCGGTCGCCATGATTGAGGACGGGCTGTTCGAACGTTTCCCGATGGAGCGCATTTTCGGCTACCATAACTGGCCGGATCTCGAGACCGGGACGGTGATGCTGCATCACGGATCGAGCATGGCCGCCTCCGGCAACTACACCATCAAGCTCACCGGCCATGCCGGCCACGCGGCCATGCCGCACCTCACCGCCGACCCGGTGCAGGGGGCTGCGCATCTGATCGTGGCGCTGAACGCCATCGTCGCCCGCAATGTCGAGCCGGTTCAGTCGGCGGTGATTTCCGTCACCCGCATGCAGGGCGCCGACGCCTTCAACCAGATCCCGGAAACTGCAAGCATCGGCGGAACCTATCGCGCGCACAGCTCCGAGGTGATGAAGTTCCTCGAACAGCGCATGCGCGAAGTGGCCGAGCACACCGCCGCCGCCTTCAACCTGAAAGCGGAAGCCACGTTCGGCAATTACCTTTCGCCGACCGTCAACCATGAGGCGGAAGTCCAGCTTGCCGCGGGCGTTGCCGCCGCCATGGGGCGCAAGGTGCGCCACGATCTGCGCCCGACGATGGGTGCCGAGGATTTCGGCTTTTTCCTCGAGCGCGTGCCCGGCGCTTATGCCTGGATCGGCAACGGTCCTTCGGCCGGGCTGCATAACGCCAACTTCGACTATAATGATGAGCTGCTGCCGATCGCGGCCGGCTTCCTGGCGGAGACGGCTAAGGCGGCGTTGAGGTAAGGAAGGAAGGAAGGAAGGGCTTCTTTTTTGAAAAAAAGAAGCAAAAAACTTTTTTTAAACTGGGCCGTGCTGGTTTCACGGCCACCGGCCCAGATTCGCAGACGTTTTTGCGCCGCTTTTTTCAAAAAGCGGCCTCTTTCTTCTTGATATAAGCCATGGACTGGCAGGAACCCGCCATCGTGCTGGAGAGCGCCCCCTATGGCGAAGGCGATCTCCTGGTCAGGGTGCTGACGCCGCTGGGCGCTTGGGCTGGCCTGGCCAAGGGCGGCGCTTCGCGGCGCAAGATCGCGATCTGGCAGAAAGGCAATCTCCTCTCGGCGCGCTGGGTGGCGCGGTTGGCCGAGCAGCTCGGCGCGCTCACCGGCGAGCTGGTGCATCCCGGCGCGGCCCTGGCCATGCAGAGCGCCGAACATCTCGCCGTGCTCGAGGCCGCGTGCGCGCTCGCGGCCGGGGCGCTGCCGGAGCGTGAACCGCATCCGGACGTGTTCGCCGGCCTCACAAGGCTGCTCGCGGGCATCGACATTCCCGGTTTTGCGCTGCCCGCTTTGGTGCGCTGGGAGCTTGATCTGCTGCGCGAGCTCGGCTTCGGCCTGGATTTTTCCACCTCTGCGGGTGGCAATGACCGGCTGGCCTATGTCTCGCCGCGCACCGGCCGCGCCGTGACCCTGTCCGAGGCCGGAGACTGGGTGAACCGCCTGCTGAAACTGCCGGACTTTCTGCTGGATGACACTGAGCCGGACGTTGCCGATATCGTCGCCGGGCTGCGGCTGACGGGGCATTTTCTGGAGCGGGATGTGTTCGGCAGCCGCCATCGCCCCCTTCCAACGGCGCGCGCCCGTCTTTATGACCTGCTTTTGGAGCGCCTCGCGGCGCAGCAGCAGGAGCAGAAACATGCCGGATGACATTCGCGGCCAGGTTGAGGAAGCGCCCCTCAGAAACGCGCTTTCGGAGCGCTATCTGGCCTATGCGCTCTCCACCATCATGTCGCGCTCGCTCCCCGATGCACGGGACGGGCTGAAGCCGGTGCATCGCCGGCTCATTTACGCCATGCACCAGCTGAAGCTGGACCCGCGCTCGGGCTTCAAGAAATGCGCCCGCGTGGTTGGCGACGTGATGGGTAAATTTCACCCGCACGGCGATTCCTCCATCTATGAGGCGCTGGTGCGGCTCGCCCAGGAATTCTCCTCACGCTTTCCGCTGATCGAGGGCCAGGGCAATTTCGGCAATATCGATGGCGATAACGCCGCGGCGATGCGTTACACCGAATCGCGCCTGACCGAGATTGCCGAGCTTCTGCTGCGCGGCATCGACGAGAACGCCGTGGATTTCCGCCCCACCTATGACGGCGAGGAGCAGGAACCGGTGGTGCTGCCCGGCGCCTTCCCGAATCTGCTGGCCAACGGGGCGAGCGGCATCGCGGTGGGCATGGCGACCTCGATTCCGCCGCATAACGCCGGCGAAGTCTGCGCCGCGGCGATGCATCTCATCGCGCACCCTGAGGCCAACACGGCGGCCCTGCTGAAACATCTGCGCGGGCCCGATTTCCCCACCGGCGGCGAACTGGTGGAGGATGAAGCCACGATCCTCGCCGCTTATGAGACGGGCAGGGGCTCGCTGCGCACCCGCGCCCGCTGGGTCAAGGAGGCGCAGAAGAACGGTACCTGGGTCGTCGTGGTCACGGAAATTCCATACCAGGTGCAGAAATCCCGCCTGGTCGAGCAGATCGCGCTGCTGCTCTCGGAGAAAAAACTGCCGCTGCTCGCCGATATCCGCGACGAGAGCGCCGAGACCATCCGCCTGGTGCTGGAGCCGAAATCGCGCACCGTGGATGCCGACATGCTGATGGCCTCGCTGTTCCGCGCGACCTCGCTGGAATCGCGGTTCGCGATGAATATGAACGTGCTGGAGCATGGCCGCACGCCGCGCGTGATGGGGCTGCGTGATCTGCTGCGCGCCTGGCTCGACCACCGCCACGAGGTGCTGGTCCGCCGCTCCAACCACCGGCTCGACGTCATCGCCCGGCGCCTGGAAATCCTCGAAGGCTATCTCGCGGTGTTCCTCAATCTCGACGAGGTCATCCGCATCATCCGCACCGAGGACGAGCCCAAGCCGGTGCTGATGAAAAGCTTCACGCTCTCCGAGCTGCAGGCTGAGGCGATCCTCAACATGCGGCTGCGCTCGCTGCGCCGCCTTGAAGAAATGGAGATCCGCACCGAGCACAAGAAGCTCACCGCCGAGCAGAAAGCGCTGAACGCGCTGCTCAAGGATGAGCGCAAGCGCTGGGAGAAGATTTCGGGCGAAATCGCCGAAGTGCGCGAAAAATTCGGCGCCGGCCCGCTCGGTGCCCGACGCACCCAGATCAGCGCGGCCGCCCCGGTCGTGGAGATTGTCGCCGAGGCGCTGGTGGAGCGCGAGGCGATCACCGTGATCCTGAGCCAGAAGGGCTGGATCCGCGCGCAGAAGGGCCATCTGGCCGACGATGCCGAGCTGAAATTCAAGGAAGGCGATCATCTCGCCTTCCGGCTGCGCTGCGAATCGACCGATCGCATCGCCCTGCTCGGCACCAATGGCCGCGTCTATACGATCAAAGCCTCCGACATTCCGCGCGGCCGCGGCGACGGCCAGGCGATCCGGCTGATGATCGAGCTACCCAATGAGGACGGCATTCTCCGCCTGTTCCTGCCTGACATGCTGGGCAAATACCTGGTTGCCTCCACCTCCGGCCGGGGCTTCATCCTGCCGGGCGCGGAACTGGTCTCCGAGCGCCGCGCCGGGCGGCAGATTCTCACCTTGAAACCGGGCGAGGAATGGCATTCCTGCGTGCCGGCCAAGGGTGACCATGTCGCGGTCATCGGCCAGAACCGCAAGCTCCTCGTCTTTCCTCTGGCCGAGGTGCCGGAAATGCCGAAAGGCGCTGGCGTGCAGCTGCAGAAATACAAGGATGGCGGCATTTCCGACGTGAAGGTTTTTGCGCTCGCGGAAGGATTGACCTGGCGCCTCGGGGCAAACACCCGCACGGAGACCAAGCTGACCGAATGGCTCGCCAGCCGTGCCCAGGCCGGCCGCCTGCCGCCCAACGGCTTTCCGAAGTCCGGCAAATTCGGAGACGAGGTCGCTTAGGGCATAATTAGGAGAAAGAAAGCGGCCGCTTTTTGAAAAAAAGCGGCGCAAAAACTTCTTCTGCTCTGGGCCGGCGGCAGCGAAACCAGCACGGCCCAGGTTAACAAAGTTTTTTTGCTTCTTTTTGTTCACAAAAAGAAGCCTTCCCCTTCGCTTGCCTGATTTGATGTAAAGCCATCATTCTCTCGCGGCCCGAACCTTGCCACAATCCTGACGAACCAAAGCCATCAGGGGAGATGACGCACAGGGCATGACCCAGGCCTTTCCGGCGACGAAGACGACCCCATGAAGCTCCGCGACCTGCCCATCGCCCTCAATCCGCGCGCCATCTCTCTCGCTGAGGGAACGCGCGCCGGCATTGCGGTGGCCGCCATGCTGATCGTGGCGCAGCTTTTCAGCCTGCCGCATTTCGGCTTGGCGGCGTTGGGCGCGTTGCTCACCTGTTTCGCCGATCCCGGCGGCACGATCAGCCGCCGCGCCACGGCGGTGATTGCCTTCGCGTTGAGCAGCCTCATCGCCTATGCGGCGTTCGGCCTGCTCCGTGGCGAAGGCGTCTGGATTTCCGCCCTTATTGCCGCGCTGGCGATTTTTGCTGCCAGCTATATGCGCGTCTATGGCCAAGTCGGGCAGCAGGTCGGGAGCCTGCTCTCGGTCGTCATCGTGCTGGCGCTCGGCACGCCGTTCACCAGCTTGCACCAGGCCGTGATGGCGGGCTTGAATTTTGCCGCCGGGGCCGCCTGGGCGGTGCTTCTCACGCTGGTAATCTGGCGGTTGCATCCTTATGCGCCCTCGCGCCGGGCCGCCGCGGATGTCTGCCGGCAGTTGGCCGAGCTGACAAAAGAACTGGCCGCCCTCACGAATGAGGAGGAAAGTGCCGAAGCCTTCGAGGCGCATGCGGCCCGGCACCGGCGCGGCGTGCGCGAGGCGATCGAGACCGCGCGTACGGTCGCCTTCGAGACGTTCCGTGGCCGCGGCTTGGTCACGCCGCGCGGCGCGCAGCTTTCCGTGCGGTTGCAGACCTTGGAACTGATTTTCGAGGCGCTGATCGCGCTGTCCGACACGCTGGAAAGCGTTCCCGCCTGTCGCCGCCAAGTCGCGCGCCCGGTGCGGCTGATGGCCGGTTGGCTGGCGGTGATCGGCCCCGAGATCGAGGCGGACCGGCCCCTCGACACGGAAAAGAAGCAGGCCAGCCTGCAACGGCTCCGCGCCGCGCTGGAGCAGTTGCCGGTGGAGTCCGAAGCGCGCCATGTCCTGCAGGCCATGGCGGAACATTTCGCCGTGCTGATCGCGGTGACACGCTCCACGGCGCAGCCCTTGCCGGGTTCGGTGATGGCGCCGCCACCGCTTTCACAGCGCGTCTTCGGCCCGCTGCGGCAGAATTTCTCCTGCTCCTCTGTGGCCATGCGCCATGCAGGGCGCACCGCCATTCTCGCCACGCCGGTCCTGGTCTGGTCGATGATCGACAGCGACCCGTACGCCCATTGGGCGGTTTTCACCTTGCTTCTATGCCTGCAGCCCTATTTCTCGGCCACCTGGCTGCGCTCGGCCGAACGGGTGGTGGGCACGGCGCTGGGCGGTCTGGTGGCGGCGGGGATCGGGCTGATCTCCAAAACGCAGATGGAACTGGCCTTCACGATGCTGCCTTTGACCATATTCGCCTTCGCGATCCGCTCGGTCAGTTACACCGCCTACATCGCCGTGCTCACGCCGATGATCGTGCTGCTGATCGAACAGATTGCCCCCGGCCACAACGAACTCAGCATCGCCGAGCTCCGCATCGGTTACACGCTGCTGGGCGGCGGGCTCGCGATTCTCGGGAATCTGCTCCTCTGGCCGGGATTCGAGGGCGCAAGGCTGGATGCCAGCATCGGCGAGGCCATTCGTGCCCACACCGCCTATGTCCGCGCCGTGTTCCAGGCGCTGCTGGAGGACAAGCCGGCACCAGCAGCCCCGCGCCGTGCCGCCGGCCTTGCCAGCAACAATCTGGAAGCCGCGCTCTCTCGGGCGCTGCTGGAGCCGCATCGGCGGCAGGACCCCGCCATCGGTCGCGGGGCGGTGGTGGATGCGGCGTTGCGGCGCATGGCCGGGCGGCTTTCCGTGCTCTCGCTCGACCGTCCCGTGATTTCGGAGGCGGACCGGCCGCTCTGGGCGGCATGGCAACGCTGGCTGGAGGATTGTCTTTCCAACAATCGCCGCCCTCGGCCGGAATTCCCTTCAGGCCCCGGCGCTGAAACATTGGCCAGACTCGCGCGTCAGGCAGAGCTGATCGCCTCGTGATGCCTTTGCAACATCATCACGGCGCTTTATGGTGCGGCGCACAAAAACAGCTAAGGACGACGGACAATGACAAAGGCGAAGTCACGGCTGCCATGGCCGAATATTGCCTTGGCCAACATGGCGGCTCAGGGCGCCATGCTGGCCTTCGAGGCGCAGCAGGTGGTCGGCCTTCGCTTGGCCAAAATGGCGCAAGGCGGGCCGGCGATGGGCCATGAGGCGGCGCTGATGCTCACGGAAAAGCTCGAGACACTGACCGAGAGCGGACAGCTGATGGTGCAGGCCGCGCTGGGCGGCAAGGAAGATCTCGGCGCCGCGGATGTGATGCAGCTTTACCGCAGCAAGGTCCGCGCCAACCGCCGCCGCCTCGCCGGCGCCTAAAGGTGAAGAAAGGCTACTTTTTGTGAACAAAAAGTAGCAAAAAAACTTTGCTTCTTTGGGGCCTGTGGCGTTTCGCGCCACAGGCCCCAAAGAAAAAGCAACTTTGGCTACGGGGTTGCCGGCGTTGCGACGAGTTCCCGGAAGGTGCCCTTCTGCTCCGGTGTCAGCAGCGCGTATGCCTTGAAATGATAAGGAACCATGGCGAGGCCGACCTGCGTCTGGGCGAGCCCGACCGCTTTGATGTCAGCGATGATTGTTGCTTGAGATAGGCTCGCCAGTGCGGCCTCGGCTTGATACTTCGCATAGGCGGCCTGCAGGCGGGTGACACTGGCTTGCGCCGCCGCGACCATTCCTGCGGCGAGCGTTTGTTCGGCCGCGACTTGGGAAGGCGTCAGGTGCAGTTGCTCCCGGTGGCCCAGAACCCATCCCGGTCCCGGATGGTGCGCACGAAAGATCTGAGGAAATTCAAGCGAATTCGCCCTGAAATATGTGCGCCAAGATGATGCTCCCGCGTTCGCCGCGGGCATTGTCATAGTTGCGGCCTGAGCCTTCATGCTGCCAAGCATCGCAACCGAAGCTGCCACCAGTGCGAAACAGCACGTTTTCTTTAAACTCATCCTTACTCTCCACGGAATCCCGCCAGCTGGCTACCATGCAGAGGGGCCCGGTCCAAATTGTCGGGCTACGCCCTTAGCCTGCCTTGGCGAGGGCCTGGATGCGCTCGACCATCGCCGCGACACCATTGCCGCGGTTCGAAGAAAGGGCGCCGATCAGCCCCAGATCGTGCAGAAATTTGGCCGAAGTAGCGAGAATCTCCGCGCGTTCGCGCCCGGAATAGACACGCAGGACCAGCGCCACGAGGCCGGAGACGATGGCCGCGTCCGAGGCGCCGGTGAAATAGAATTTTTCGCCCTGTCGGTCCGCCGCCAGCCATACCTGGCTTTGGCAGCCCTGCACCTTGTGCGCCTCGTCCTGCCATTCGGCGGGGTAGGGGGGCAGCTTGCGGCCGAGCTCGATGATGAACTGGTACCGGTCCATCCAATCGTCGAAGAGGGAAAGCTCGTCGCCGATGGCGGCTATCGCGACCGCGGCGTTGTCATCTTCAGGTTGATAGAATTGAGTCACAGCCAGCCTTTTACGCGGAACCGGCGCCGGAGCAAGACGGCGCGTGTGATCCCTGGTGCCAAAAGCTCAAGATAACCGGATTTACGGGCCATTCCAGTACGAGATGGACATTTTTGCCGATCACAAACGTCTTTGTAACGACTCCGATCTTTCACCGAACCGTCGCGGTGCTGTCATTGAACTGTCATCAAATTCGCGCGGCCACCCCCTAAAAGCGGCGCCCTTCACAAGGAGCCACTATGCCGCACACTGGATTCAAACCGCTCGACGATCAACCCTTCAAAGCGTTCCATTGGCGCGCCGTCTTCACCACCGGGATGGGCGTGTTCACGGACGGCTATGACCTCGCGTCGATCGGTGTGGTGTTGCCGCTGGTGCTGGCCTCGTTCGGCATCGCCCATATCGGCAGCCTGGATGCCGCCCTGCTCGCCGGTTCCGCCCTGCTCGGGGCCGCCGTTGGCGCGATCATTTTCGGCATGCTTGGCCAACAGGGGCGGAAGACGTTCTATGGGCTCGACGTGGCGATCATGGCCATCGCCGCCGTGGCGCAGATTTTTGCTCCCAACCTCGTTTGGTTGATCGCCATACGCTTCATTCTCGGGATTGGCGTCGGCGCCGACTATGTGCTGTCGCCGACGATCATGGCCGAACATTCCAACCGCGCTGATCGCGGCCGGTCGCTCGGTTTTGGCTTCTCGGTCACCTGGTGGCTGGGTGGCGCGGTCGCCGGGCTGCTGCTTCTGGTGCTGCATGCCTGCGGCGTGGCCCCCGGCCTGATCTGGCGGATCGTGCTGGCCGCCGGCGCGCTGCCGGCGCTCTCGGTGCTGTATCTGCGCCGGCAAATGCCCGAGACCACGCGTTACCTGGCGCGCATGGCCGGCGACACCGAAGCCGCCCGCGCCGTGACCGTGACGGTGACCGGCCAGGCTCAGGGGCTTCCGCCGGTCGACCGCCGCAGCTTCGGTTCCGTGTTCTGCGCCCATGCGCCCCAGATTTTCGGCGCCGCTCTGCTGTGGTTCGTGTTCGATATCGTGATTTATTCGACCGTGCTGTTCGGCCCGTCATTGATCGCCAAGGGGCTGGGCATGACCCCGGCGGGCTTCACCGTACTCATGGATCTCGCCTTCATCATGCCGGCGGTGCTGGTGGGCGCGCTCTTTCTGCTCGACCGCTTCGGCCGCAAGCCGGTGATGACCTGGGGGTATGTCGGCGCGGCACTGGTGCTGGTGGCCTTTGCTGTCCTGCACCAGGACATCATGCACAACCCCGTCCTCGGCCTGGTGCTTTTCGGCGCCTTCAACATGCTGATCATGGGGCCGAGCATGGTGAGCGGCTCGGGCATTCTGGGGGTGGAACTCGCGCCGACGCGCATCCGCACCGTGGCCCAGGGCATCACCGTGGTCGGCGGCCGCCTGGGCGCCTCGCTCAGTGCTTTTGTCTTCCCGCTGCTGTTCGTGAAGCTGGGTGAGAACGCGGCGATCGGGCTCCTCGTCGGGCTCTCGATCGTCGGCGCCATCCTGACGCAGGTCGTGATCCCGGAAACCGCCGGCCGTTCGCTCGAGGACCTGTCCGGCGAGGTGATGGACGCCGCGGCGGCCGAGTAAGTTAAAGAAAGGAGGCCGCTTTTTGGAAGAAAGCGGCGCAAAAACTTTTGATTCACTGGGCCTGTGACGCGGAGGCGGCACGGGCCCAGAAGCTATTGCGGCGTACCGGTTCCGGATCCAGGCGCGAAATTGCCGAGGCTCGGTGCATAACCATTGGGGCCGGGACCAAAACTACCCCAGCTCGGGGCAAAGTTGCCGACGCTTGGCGCATAGCCGCCATTGTTTGTCGGAGCTATAGAAGGGCGGGCCGCGTTGCCCGTACCGGTCATCCCGGCGCCGCCGCCAAATCCGCCGTTTTGCGTTGTCCCAGGGCCCGGCCCGCCACCATTGCTCACCCCGCCATTCCCGACCGTCCCGGGAAGCGGCGGGAGCGGCCCGTACTGGCCGTTACCCAACATCTGAGCGATGGCCGGGCTGCCAAAGCCGAGCACCATGACCACCGTCGCCAAGACCGTTCCAAACCGAATAGGCTTGCGCATTGCCGGACTCCCCAAGGGGCCCAGCTCCCGTGATAGCGGCACAATTGAGATCAAACACGCTGGCACGCGAGGCGGGCTGTCTCTATTGCGCGCAGCTTACCATTCTTTCCAAGCCGGTGACAGCTCAGGCGAGCAGGGCGGCCAGCCGGTTGACATTGAGATGATATAACGTATCGTGCGCCCTACACGAACACCTGCGGACCCGCAGCTGCTCGTCTCCAGACTTGTCCGGTCAACGAGCCTGTCGTTGACCGGGCTTTTTTGCCGCGATGTCCGGTTCACCTCGAAGTACCACGCCAGGTCCGCCTCAAGAGGCGCGGCGGACGAACGCAGCTCGCACTATGACAAGGCATAGTGTCGCGAAATCCGTAAGTTTTTGAAAGAGTAACCGCCATTTTCATATGGCTGGGGGACCTGGATTCGAACCAAGGCTGCCCGGGTCAGAGCCGGGAGTTCTACCGCTAAACTATCCCCCAGAAGCGGTGCGCGCCCAACTAGCATTGCTCGCGGCGGAGGGCAACTGCCCGAGGCCACTAGGTCGGCATAAATATTTTAATTCCGTGCTTTGGCACTCATATTCGTTTCCGGCTTGCCCATTCCCGCCTTGGCGCGACTATATTGGCTTTATGTCCAACCCATTGCCCACATCGTCTGCGTCTTCCGCCGATTCCCGGCGCGCCTCTCGGCGTCCGGTGTTCGGCGGCATCGATCTGGGGACGAACAATTGCCGTATGCTGGTTGGCACGCCCACCGGGCGTGGGTTTCAGGTTCTGGACAGTTTTTCCCGAGTCGTGCGGTTGGGGGAGGGGCTGTACGACACTGGGCGGCTTTCCCCTGTGGCGATGGAACGGGCCATCGCCAGCCTCAGCATCTGCGCCGAACGGGCCAAGCGCTGGGGCCATTCGGGCGTGGGTCCGCTGACCTTGCGGGCCATCGCCACCGAAGCCTGCCGCCAGGCCGAAAACGGCGCTGAATTCATCGACCTCGCGCGGCAGAAGACCGGCCTGCCGCTGGAAATCATCAACCCTCGGGAAGAGGCGGAACTGGCGGTGGAGAGCTGCGCCTCGCTGATTTGCGAGGGCGGACGCCGTGCGATCTTGTTCGACATTGGCGGTGGCTCGACCGAAATCGCCTGGGTGCGGGTCAATTGCGACGGCGCCGCCCCGGAACTCACCGGCTATCTGTCGCTGCCGGTGGGCGTGGTCACGCTGTCTGAGCGCTGCGCCGAGGCCTGTTATACCGAAGAAGGCTTCTCCAGCGTGGTGGCGGATATCACCGCCATGCTGCGGCCGTTCGAAGCGGTGCACCGTATCGGCCAGGAGATTCGCCAGGGCGGGGTGATGATGGTCGGCACCAGCGGCACGGTCACCACCCTGGCCGGGGTGTCGCTGAAGCTGGAACGCTACCGGCGCGGCCTGGTGGATGGCTTGTGCCTGCCGCGACACACCGTGGATGCGGCGCTGGCCGAGACGCTGGCGCTGGGGCGCGAAGGGTTGCGGCGGCACCCCTGCATCGGCGCCGATCGGGTGAATTTCGTGCTGCCGGGCTGTGCGATCTTTGCGGCGATCCATGAATTGTGGCAGGTGCCCACGCTCATCGTGGCGGATCGGGGATTGCGAGAAGGTATGTTGATACGGTTGATGCGGGCAGCACGCTCAGTACGGCGGGGGTCGCGCCCGGCATGACGGAAAATTCCTTTCTGCCGCCGCGCCGCGAGGCCGTGCGGCTGAAGCGCGCGCGCAAACTAAGCACCTCCTCGCAGCGCTGGTTGAACCGGCAGTTGAACGACCCTTACGTGGCGGCGGCCAAAGCGGCGGGCTACCGCTCGCGCGCGGCGTTCAAGATGATGGAGCTGGACGACAAGTATAAGCTCATCACCAAGAATGCGCGGGTTGTCGATCTCGGTGCTGCCCCCGGCGGCTGGACCCAGGTGGCGCTGCAGCGCGGGGCCGCGAAGGTGATCGGCATTGACCTGCTGCCGATCATTCCCGTGGCAGGCGCAGAATTCATTGAAGGCGACTTTATGGCGGAGGGGATGGATGTGCGGCTGACCCAGATGCTCGGCGGCAAGGCGGACCTCGTGCTCTCCGACATGGCGCCGAACACCACCGGCCATGTCGCCACCGACCATATCCGTATCATGGCCCTGGCCGAGACCGCGCTGGCCTTCGCCTGCGAGATCCTGACCCCCGGCGGCGCGTTCGTCGCGAAACTGTTCCAGGGCGGGGCGGAGCACGGCATGCTGAACACGCTGAAGCTGCAATTCCGCAATGTGCGCCATGCCAAGCCGCCAGCCAGCCGCAAGGATTCAAAGGAAATGTATGTCGTCGCTACGGGGTTCCGCGGCGGGGCTTGAACAGCGAGGAAGAAAGTGGCCGCTTTTTGAAAAAAGCGGCGCAAAAACTTCTTTGACTTTGGGCCGGTGGCCGTGAAACCAGCACGGCCTAAGTTAGCAAAGTTTTTTTGCTACTTTTTGTTCACAAAAAGTAGCCTTCCTTCTTTCCTGTTTTTCTGACCGCCCCTCGCACCTATTGCGCCGTGCCGCCGCCCAGCCTAATGAGAGCCGCCAAGGTCTGATTATTTGAAAGCGCGGGGCCATGGCGATCGACATTTCTGCAAAAACCGATTTTACCGACCGTATCTCCGAGGCGCTCGCCTTCGACGATGTGCTGCTGGTTCCTTCTTACTCCCAGGTACTGCCCACCACGGTGCGCACCGGCACGCGGCTGACGCGCACGATTTCGCTGAACATCCCGCTGGTCTCGGCGGCGATGGACACGGTGACCGAGGCGGCGATGGCCATCGCCATGGCGCAGCAGGGCGGCATCGGCGTGATCCACAAGAATTTCACCATTGCCGATCAGGCCGCCGAGGTGCGCCGGGTGAAGAAGTTCGAGAGCGGCATGGTGGTGAACCCGCTGACGATCTTCCCTGACCAGACGTTGGCCGATGCGCGCGCGCTGATGGCGCAGCACAATATCAGCGGCTTTCCAGTGGTGGAGCGGGACGGGCGGCTGGTGGGCATTCTCACCCATCGGGACGTGCGCTTCGCCACCGACCCGAGCATGAAGATTTCCGAACTGATGACGCGGGACAATCTCGCGACCGTCACCGCCGGCGTCTCAGCCGAGGAGGCGCGGGCCCTGCTGCACAAGCGGCGGTTGGAAAAGCTGTTGGTGGTCGATGAGGATTATCGCTGCGTCGGGCTGATGACCGTGAAGGACATGGACAAGGCCCAGGCGCATCCGCTCGCCAACAAGGACGAGCTGGGCCGCCTGCGTGTCGCCGCCGCGACCGGCGTGGGTGCCGACGGCGTTGAGCGCGCCGCCGCCTTGGTCGAAGCCGGTGCGGATGTGGTGGTGGTCGATACCGCGCATGGCCATTCCGATGGCGTGTTGCGCGCGGTCGAACGCATCAAGCGCGAGTCCAACGCGGTGCAGATCATCGCCGGCAACGTGGCCACGCCCGACGGGGCGCTGGCGCTGATCGATGCCGGGGCGGATGCGGTGAAAATCGGCATCGGCCCTGGCAGCATCTGCACCACCCGCGTGGTGGCCGGCGTCGGCGTGCCGCAATTCTCCGCCGTGCTGGAAACCGCCGCTGCCTGCCGCGCCCGCGGCGTGCCGGCGATCGCGGATGGCGGCATCCGGGCCTCGGGCGATCTGGTCAAGGCGCTGGCCGCCGGCGCGGATGCGGTGATGGTCGGCTCGATGCTGGCAGGCACCGAAGAAGCGCCCGGCGAAGTGTTCCTGTATCAAGGCCGCAGCTACAAATCCTATCGCGGCATGGGCAGCCTGGGTGCGATGGCGCGCGGTTCGGCGGACCGGTATTTCCAGCAGGAGATCAAGGACACGCTGAAGCTGGTGCCGGAAGGGGTCGAGGGCCGCGTGGGTTATAAGGGCTCGATGGCGGCGGTGGTGCACCAGCTGGTCGGCGGCTTGCGCGCCGGCATGGGCTATACCGGCTGCATCGATATCCCGGCGCTGCAAACCCAGGCGAAATTCCGCCGCATCACCGGGGCCGGCCTGCGCGAAAGCCATGTGCACGACGTCGCGATCACACGCGAAGCTCCTAACTACCGGCAGGAATAGATAAGAAAGCGGCCGCTTTTTGAAAAAAGCGGCGCAAAAACTTTTGTTCCGCTGGGCAATGGGCACTGTCGAGAACAAGCCCATGGCCCAGCATGAATAATTATGGCCATATCGCTTCTTAAGTACTGATGAAAATATTGAGGGGTCCGGGGCCTTTCGGCCCCGGCGGGGTTGAGGGGCAGAGCCCCTCGACTTGCTTTTTTGGAGACTTCCCATGACCCCTGCCGGACAACTGGCCGCCGCGATCGATCTTCTCGCGGAGATCGAGGCCGATCCTCGCCCCGCCGATGCCGTAGCGAATCATTTTTTCCGCACCCGCCGCTTCATTGGCGGTGGCGACCGGCGGCAGGTGAGCAGCCTGGTCTGGGGGGTGTTGCGGGCGCGCCGGCATCTGGGCTGGTGGCTGAACCATTTCGACGCGCCGGAGACGCCGCGGCTGCTGCTGAGCTTGCAGGCGCTTTTCACCGGCATGACGCCGCATAAGATCGCCATGGCCTTCACCTCCGGCCGCTACGGCCCGCCGCCGCTGAGCGCCGAGGAGATGGCGGTTCTGGAAAAATTCGCCGGCCGGACACTCGAGCATCCGAACATGCCGGAGCCGGTGCGCTATGAGATCCCGGATTGGATCATGCCCAAGCTGCGCGCGCAGTTCGGCCCGACCTTGGCGGCGGAAATGGCCGCCCTGAACGGCCCGGCGACGCTTGATCTGCGCATCAACGCGCTGAAGGTCACGCGCGAAGCGGCGATGCTGGCACTGGCCAGGGAAGGGCTCTCCGCCCAGCCGACCCCGTTCAGCCCCTGGGGCCTGCGCCTTGCCGGCCGGCAATCCGTCACGCAGGGCAAGGCGTTCCAGGACGGGCTGGTGGAAATCCAGGACGAAGGCAGCCAGCTGATCGCGCTGCTGGTTGATGCCAAGCCCGGCATGCGGGTTGTGGATTTCTGCGCCGGAGCGGGCGGCAAGACGCTCGCGATCGCCATGACCATGGAGAATAAGGGCCATATCGTCGCCTGCGATGTATCGGCGCCGCGGCTGGAGGGCGCCGTCAAGCGGCTGCGTCGCGCCGGTGTGCATAACGTGGAATCGCATCTGCTTGGCCCCGGGGACAAATGGGTGAAGCGCCAGGAGCAGAAGTTCGACCGCGTGCTGGTCGACGCGCCCTGCACCGGCACCGGCACCTGGCGGCGCAACCCGGATGCGCGGCTGCGTCTGCGTGAGGAGGATCTCCAGGAATTGACCTCGAAGCAGGCGGCGATTCTGGATCATGCGCAAAAATTAACGAAACCCGGCGGCAAACTGGTTTACGCGACCTGCTCTTTGCTCGATGATGAAAACGAGGCTCAGGTGGAGGCGTTCTTGACCCGACATCCAACCTTCAGGCAGGTCCCCGTTGCAGCGCCCGAGGCGCTGCGTGGTCCGCATCTGCGCTTGTCCCCGCGGTTGCATAATACTGACGGGTTTTTCGCCGCGATCCTGGAGCGGCTTGCGTGATCGCGATCCGCCGCGCACGTGCCCGGGATGCGCCCGGCATCGCGGCGGTTCATGTGGCGACCTGGCGCAGCGCGTATGCCGGGCTGCTGCCGGATGATTTTCTCGAACGTCTCTCCGCCATCAGGCTCGCCGGTCAATATGACCGGTCGATCCGCATGGGGCTTGGCATGTATGTGGCCATCGACGCCAGCGGTGCCGACCCCGCTTTGGTCGGCTTCACCTCGGCCCGGCGCAGCCGCAGCGACCGGCTGGGCGAGGGCGAAGTCGAGACCTTGTATGTGCTGGATGACTGGCAAAATCAGGGCGTCGGTGGTTCGCTGCTGCGCGCCTCGGGGAAGTTTTTAGCCGCACTCGGCTGCCGCTCCGCCTATGCCTGGGTGCTGCGCGACAACCCCGCCGGATTTTTCTATCAGCGCCTCGGCGGCAAATGCATCGCCACCAGCATGACCCAGGTCGGCGGCCAGGCAATTCCGCAGGTCGCCTATTCCTGGGACCCGATCGAAACCCTGTTGGATGTCGACGCCTGATGCGCTAGCACGCGGCATGAGCGAAGAAAAAATCCTGATTCTCGATTTTGGCAGCCAGGTCACGCAGCTGATCGCCCGCCGCGTCCGCGAGAGCGGCGTCTATTGCGAAATCCTGCCGTTCAACGCCGATCCGGCGCGGATCGCGGCGTTTGGCGCCAAGGGCATCATCCTGTCCGGCGGCCCCGCCAGCGTGTTTGATGAAGGCGCGCCCCGCGCCCCTGATTACGTGTTCACGGCCGGCGTGCCGGTGCTGGGCATTTGCTACGGGCAGATGGCGATGTGCGTGCAGCTGGGTGGCGACGCCAAGGGCGCGGACATTCGCGAGTTCGGCCGTGCGTATATCGACGTGATCGGGGATTGCACGCTGTTCGATGGAACCTGGGTCAAGGGCGCGCGCGAACAGGTGTGGATGAGCCATGGCGACCATATCTCCGCGCCGCCCCCCGGCTTTCGCACCGTGGCGGTCTCCGAGGGCGCGCCTTACGCCATCATCGCCGACGACGAACGCCGCTTCTATGGGCTAATGTTCCACCCTGAAGTGGTGCACACGCCGCATGGCGCGCAGCTCCTGCAAAATTTCACGCACAAGGTTTGCGGGCTCAAAGGCGACTGGACCATGGCGGGCTTCCGCCAGGCCGAGATCGCGAAAATCCGCGCCCAGGTCGGCACCGGCAAGGTCATTTGCGGCCTTTCCGGCGGCGTCGATTCCTCGGTGGCGGCGGCGTTGATCCATGAGGCGATCGGCGACCAGCTGACCTGCATTTTCGTCGATCACGGCCTGCTGCGCGCCGGTGAGGCGGACGAGGTGGTGCGGGTATTCCGCGACCAGTTCAGCATCAAGCTCGTGCATCGCGACGCGTCGGATCTGTTCCTCGGCCAGCTCGCGGGCGTGACCGATCCGGAGCAGAAGCGCAAAATCATCGGCAAGCTGTTCATCGACGTGTTCGATGAGGAGGCGCAGAAACTCGGTGGCGCGGATTTTCTCGCACAGGGCACGCTCTATCCCGACGTGATCGAATCCGTGAGCGCGCTCGGCGGTCCGAGCGTCACGATCAAATCGCATCATAATGTCGGCGGCCTGCCGGCTTACATGAAGCTCAAACTCGTTGAGCCGCTGCGCGAACTTTTCAAGGACGAGGTGCGCGCGCTGGGCCGGGAGCTTGGCCTGCCGGAGACCATCGTCGGCCGCCATCCGTTCCCTGGTCCGGGCCTGGCCATCCGCGTGCTCGGCGAGGTGACGCGCGAGGCGGTGGCGGTGCTGCAGAAAGCCGATGCGATTTACCTCGAAGAGATCCGCGCCGCCGGGCTGTATGATGCCATCTGGCAGGCCTTCGCCGTGCTGCTGCCGGTGAAATCGGTCGGCGTGATGGGCGACGGCCGCACTTACGACAAAGTGTGCGCGCTGCGCGCCGTGACCAGCACCGACGGCATGACCGCGGATGTTTATCCTTTTGACATCGCGTTTCTCTCGCGCGTGTCGAACCGGATCGTCAACGAAGTGCGCGGAATCAACCGTGTCACTTATGACATCACCAGCAAGCCGCCAGGGACGATCGAATGGGAGTGAAGCCGTGCTGGCTTCAACGCCACTGGCCCAGGCAAGCAAAAGTTTTTGCGCCGCTTTTTTCAAAAAGCGGCCACTTCCGCGCTCCGAGAACCCGGCCTACGCATGATTGGGTACTCTGAGCGATCTTGGGCCACTGACGAACGGGCTGGCGCAAAGATAAAATCGCAAGAGGCGGTCCGCATCCCGTGTCACGCCGATCCTCATGCTCTGCCGGATTTCACCGGGTTCCTGGTCACCCTGTCCCAGCCACAGAGGTCCTTCTTGGCATAGATCGAGCCCGTCGAGCCGGCGATCAATCCGCAGCGCGGCAGCGAGCCTTCCGGGGCCACGCGCCAAGTCACGTAAGGCCTCGGTGCCGCGATTGGCCCGCATGATCGGGATGCCGTCGCGCGGCTCGAGCGCCCTGATGAGGACGCCGGCTCCGATCCCGGGCATGTCGCCCGATACATTCAACATGTATGAGCTGCCGTAGGTGAGATAGACATAGGCATGCCCCCGCTCGAGAAAGAGGGAACGATTGCGCGGGGTCATTCCCCGGTAAGCATGTCCCGCGGCATCGCCGACGACGTAGGCTTCGGTCTCAACAATACGACCGCTGACGACGCCTTCCGGCAACTCACGCACCACGATCTTGCCGATGAGATAGCGGGCGAGGGCGGCGGTATCCATCGGCAGGTCCGCGCGCGCGAGCGGCCGGTGGCCATCCGTGGGGCCGCCCGGCTTCAGGGCAGGCGCTCGACCCACTGCGCGCGTGAAGGCCCAGGCTCGAACGGGTCGCCGAAATACTGGGTCTCGCGGGCGACCTGGCCGTCGAGAAACTCCATGATACTCACGGTGTAAGACGGCCGACCGTCATAACTCAGGATAAATTCGCTGACCCAGAGGTCGCCCGCCCCGACGATCCGCCGCACGGCGAAGCGCTTGCGGTTCGGCTGCGCGGCACGAGAGGACAGGATATTGCGGCGGCCACGGATGCGCTCGCCCGATTGAGGATATTCCAGCACCGCGTCCTCTCGATAAATCTGGTGCTCTGCCTCGAAGTCGTTGGCATCGGAGGCGGCCCAATGGCGATCCAAAGCAGCTTGAATCTCTCGGTCTTCCATATCAAATCCCCTTGACCATCGATGTCGGGTACCGGCGATCCTGACGGAAGTTTTTTTTATGAAACGCTGGGGCATGTCGCTTGGGTGGATCAAACAAATCCCCCACCGAAGCTGATAGTACCTGAAAAGAAGAAATTTTCCGAGCGGCAAAATTCCTCTTTAAAAACAACATCTAGTCTCATCTGAAGGCTGCTCGACCGAAGTTTTTCCGCGGCGGAAATCGAAACTGAAGGCAATATGAGGAGAAACGGCATGACGCGGATTTTGTTGGTGGGCCTGGAGCCTGAGGCCGTGGACTATTCCGATCCTGCATTGCCGCCAGGCATGAACGCGGCAAAGATTCAGGCCGCCATTGATCGCGGCTTAAAGCAAATAACCGACCGTGGATGGCAGGCGGATTCCTGCCTGGTCCAGCACAACGCTACGGCAGCTCCTGCTGTGGCGCAGCGGCTAAGCACCACGGCCTATGATTGCGTCGTCATCGGCGCTGGGGTTAGGCTCCCGCCAAAAAGCCTTACTTTGTTCGAGGCCATCGTCAATTCAGTGCACAAGACGGCACCGAACACCCCCATCGCGTTTAACACGGAGCCGGAAGACAGTGCGGCCGCAGCGGCTCGCTGGGTTAAGTAGATCCACCGATTGGTACGGCACATTGCTTTCGAGCGAAGAATATGTTTGCACCGGAAGATCAACGCGTTACCATGGCTCCAATTCTTTAAATTGGAGTGTTTGAACCCGTGCCCCACGCCCCTGTGAGCATGACGCCGAACCGCAAGCCGGGCCGGCATTTTTTCGCCAATCCGGGTCCGACGAACATTCCGGATTCAGTGCTGCGCGCCATGGACCGCAACAGCCTGGATTTCGTGGAAGCCGACTTCCTGGACATCTACGACCAGGCGCGGGCTGGGCTGAAGCGCATCTTGTTCACGGAACATGAAGTGTTTTTCTACGCCTCTTCCGGCCATGGCGGCTGGGAAGCGTCGATGGTCAACCTCTTCTCGGCCGGCGATAAGGTGCTCATGATCGGCGGTGGTTACTTCTCCAGCACCTGGGCCGCGCTGTCGCGCGCCTATGGCATCGAGGTCGAGATGCTTGAGGTGGACTGGCATGAGGGTGTGAAAATCGCCGACCTCAAGGCCCGGTTGGACGCCGACAAGGCGCACGAGATCAAGGCCGTCTGCGTTGTGCATAACGAGACCTCCACCAGCGTCGCGCTGCCGCTGCGCGAAATCCGCGCGGCGCTCGATGCCGCCCGGCACCCGGCGCTGTATCTGTGCGACACCATCTCCTCGCTCGGCTGCTTCGAATTCAAGATGGATGAATGGGGCATTGACGTGGTGGTGGGTGGCAGCCAGAAAGGGCTGATGCTGCCGACCGGCATGGCTTTCAGCGCGGTCGGCCCGAAAGCCCTGGCGGCGCATCAAAAGGCGACCTTGCCGCGCTTTTATTTCGACTGGACGGCGATGCTGGCGCGGCGCTTCCGCAGCTTCACCGGCTCGGTGCCGATCGTGCCGTTCTTCGGCCTGGTGGAATCGCTCCGGCTGTTGGAGCAGGAAGGCATCGAAAATGTCTGGGCGCGCCACCATCGCCTGGCCGAGGCGGTGCGCGCGGCTGCGCGCGTCTGGGGCAGCGGCAATCAGGGCCCGACACTCTATTGCCGTGACCCGAGCCGTTGTTCCGACTCCGTCACCACATTCGAAGCGCCGGAAGGCCATGATGCCGAGAAGCTGCGCAAATGCCTTCTCGACCGCTACAATGTTTCCACCGGCGGCGGGCTCGGCACGCTCTCCGGTCGCGTGTTCCGCATCGGCCATATGGGGGACCTGAACGAGGCGATGATCCTCGGCACGCTGGCGACCGTGGAGGTCGCCATGGGCGAGGTCGGCATGCCGCACACCAAGGGCGGCGTGATGGCGGCCATGGAGTCACTCACGAAATGACATTGCAGGTCAAACTCATCCCGGTTACCCCGTTCCAGCAGAACTGCGCGCTGATCTGGGACAGTGAAACCAAGGATGCGGCGGTGATCGATCCCGGCGGCGACGTCGCTTCGATCACCGAAGTCATTGGCCAGGAAGGCGTGCAGGTGAAAGATATTTTCCTCACCCACGGCCATCTCGACCATGCCGGCGGCGCTGAGGAACTCAAGACCAAGCTCGGCGTGAAAATCACCGGGCCAGGCGAGGCGGATAATTTCCTGCTCCGCAGCATCAAAATTCAGGCGGACTCTTTCGGCTTCAAGGCTGAAGACTGCGTGCCAGATGTCTGGTTAAAAGAGGGAGATGTCATCACCATCGGCGGTGTGCCCTTCGAGGTGCTACACTGCCCGGGCCATACGCCGGGCCATTTGGTTTTCGTCAGCCGCGCTTTGAACTTCGGCATTTTCGGCGATGTGCTGTTCCGCAACTCGGTCGGCCGCACGGACTTCCCCTACAGCGATGGCGCGGCATTGATCGCCGCGATCAAGACAAAGCTGATGATCCTGCCTGATGATTTCGCTTTCATCTGCGGCCACGGCGCGGCTTCCACGATTGGCGCCGAGCGTCAGAGCAATCCGTTCATTCGTTAGAGAAAGGGGAAGAAAGCGCTACTTTTTGTGAACAAAAAGTAGCAAAAAAACTTTGCTAATTTGGGCCGTGCTGGTTTCACCGCCGCGGGCCCAGTTTCAAAAAAGTTTTTGCGCCGCTTTTTTCAAAAAGCGGCTACTTTCCTAAACCGGATCGATATCGATCCACGACAAATGTCCGCCTTTCCCGGCGCCAGTGTCCAAAAACACCGCGCGGCCGCCGGCGTCATTGTTTCGGATGTATGGGCGTCCATCCTGGCTGCGGCGGTCATGGCCGCAATATACGGTGATCCCGGCGGGAATATCTTCTATCCAGTCCAGCAACCGTTCCGGCCGGCCCGCTTCGGTGGCGCGGCCGGTGGTCTGGCCGAACAAAGCGCGTGCCAGCAGCGGGTCGGGGCGGCGCGCGGGGAAAAGCGGGGGCGCCTGGTGGCGCATCGCCGGATGAAACCCGCCATGCACGAACAAAGCGCGTCGCGTGGCCACCCAGGCCGGCGCGTTCATAATCTCCTGCAAGGTGCGTTTGTGCATGGAAAGCGGCAGTTCGCCCAAGCTGCGTTCCACGGAAGCGCCCGTCACGCGATGCCCGAGCAGACCGCGCGCGAGTTTGAAATCATGGTTGCCGAGCAGGAACATGCCGCGCTGCTCGTCGATCAACCGGAACATGATGGCCAGCGCGCCGGGCGTGTCCGGCCCGTCATCCACCAAATCGCCCAGTTGCACGATGTAGCGGTCGGTCTCTGCGGCCAGCGCAAAAGCGCGCGCATCGCCATGCACGTCGCCAACCACGCGCAAGGGAGCGTCGGCGGGAATCATGATGTTATCCGTGCATAGGCCGCGAGCGCGCGCTCCCGCCCTTCGCTCAAGGAGACGATCGGCAACGGATAGGTCTTTCCCAGTTCCACCTTTGCTTGCGCCAAAGTTTTTGCCTCGGCCTCCCATGGCGCGTGGATGGCCTTGTCCGGCAGCAGGGCCAGCTCGGGGACATAGCGGCGCACATAGGCGCCATCGGCATCGTATTTGCGCGCCTGGAGCACCGGATTGAACACACGGAAATAGGGGGCGGCATCGGCGCCGCACCCAGCCACCCATTGCCATGACGCGCCGTTCGCCGCCTCATCGGCCTCACACAGCGTGTCCCAGAACCATTTTTCACCATCTTGCCAGGGCAGAAGCAGGTGCTTAGTGAGGAACGAGGCGCAGATCATGCGCGCGCGGTTATGCATCCAGCCGGTCTGACATAATTCGCGCATACCGGCATCGACGATCGGAATGCCGGTGCGGCCGCGCTGCCAGGCCCGCAGGGCCTGGGCGTCGCGCCGCCACGGCATCGCGGCAAATTCCTGGCGGATTGGCTCTTTGCGCAAGGTCGGGTGCTGCCAGAGCAGATTGATGGAGAATTCCCGCCACAGCAGCTCGCCGAGGAATTTTTTCACCCCTTCGCCTGGCCCGGCGGCAACCGCCGCATGCCAGAGCCGGCGCGGTGAAATCTCGCCGAAATGCACATGCGGCGAGAGTTTTGAGGTCCCGGCGATGCCGGGATAATCGCGCGTCGCCGCATAATTTTGCACAGGGCCGGCCAGGAAGGCGCGCAGCCTTGTCTGCGCGCCGGCTTCGCCTGGGGTCCAGCTTTCGCGCAGGCCGGCGGCCCAGTCGGGATGGCGCGGCACGAGGTTCCAATCCTCCAGCCGGTCGGTTTTTACGCCAGTGACGGCCGGAATCTGCGCCGGGCTCGGGCAAAAATCCTCCGGCACGCCGGCCTCGAAACAGGCTTTCGCGAAGGGGCCGTAAACGCCGTAGAAACCGCCGGTCCGGGTACGGATCTGGCCCGGCGCGAACAGGCTGGCGGAGGGATGCTGCTGGAGTGGGATGCCTCGCCGCCGCAACGCCGTCTCCAGTGCCTGGTCTTGCCGGCGCAGGGCCGGGGTGAAACTGGCCGCCACATGCACACTGCCGGCGCCGATTTCCGCCGCGAGTTCGGGAATGATCTTCGCCGCGATACCCTGCCGCAAAACCAGCGCCGCGCCGCGCGCTTGCAGGTCCGCGGCTAAAGCGGAGAGCGAATGATGCAGCCACCACCGCGCGGCCGCCCCCATGGCTTCGTCAAGAATATAGAGAACAAGGACGTTTTTGCCCGCCGCCAGCGCGGCGGCGAGTGCTGCGTTATCGTCCAGCCGTAGATCGTTTCGAAGCCAGACGAGGCTTGATGTCATGCCACCTCGGCCATGCGGCCGAGCTGTTCCAGGGCGAAGGAGAAGAGCTGATCCTGGCCGAGGAGGAACACGCGCAGGCCGCGCGGGAACAGGCGGGAGATCGCCGGGTCGTGCACATCCAGCCCGCCGGTAAAGGTGCCGAAGGCGGGCAGCATCAGCCGGGCGGCATCGGTGACGAAACAGGGGCGGCTGATGCGCTTGGCGCGGGCCTCAATGGTGGCTTTGGGATGGAAGTGGCCGGAGATTTCGATCTCGCGCGGGCGAAGGGCGGGCAGGGCCTGGTGGCGGAAGGTAAACGGGCCTTCGCGATATTGCGCTACCGACAGGCCGGGCATGCCGGTCTGCGCGGCATCATGGTTGCCGGTGATCCAGATGAACTGCGCTTCACGAGCCATGGCGTCGATGCGCCCGCGATCGTCCTGGCTTAGCCGGCTGGCGGCGGTGCGATCATGAAAACTGTCGCCCAGGGCGATCACCTTTTTGGGCCGGTACAGCCGCACCAGACGGTTCAGCCGTTCCAGTGTCGCGCGCGTGTCGTAGGGCGGCAGCAGGGCGCCGCGCGCGGCGAAGGAGGAGGATTTCTCAAAATGCAGGTCGGCGACGATCAGCACCCGCTTGGCTGGCCAGAAGGCGGCACCCGCGGGGTCGAGCATCAATCGTTCATCACGAAAGTGTAGCGGTGCGGCGGTCATGGCGGGTCAAGAAGCATATTCTGCCCGTGAGGGCTACGAATAAATTTTTGCTTAGGAGGGGTTCCCATTGTCGCTTCCGCTACCAGAGATTCGGTCTCCGCTAACAAAAACTCTTCAGTAGCGCTGTGCAGAACCTGTTCGCGCCCGATCTCCAGAAGCACCGGCACTGCAAGAGGCGAAACCCTGCTCAGCACCATATGCGTGATCTTCCCCCGCGCGCGGCGCAGCAGGGCGGCGATACGGCCAAGATCGATCAACCGCGTGGCGGCGTCGGCGCGAGTCGCGCGGAGCAGGATATGGTCGGGCTGGTGCTTGCGCAGCACCTCATAGATCAGGTCGGAATTCACCGTCACCTGACGGCGGTTTTTGTCGGCGCCCGGCTGGTGGCGCGGGATCAGGCCGGCGATCACCGCTACCTGCCGGAAGCTGCGCCGGAGCATGGAGCTGGTTTCCATCCAGGCCTCCAGATCGTCGCCGAGCATGTCCTCTTCCAGCAGCCGGGCGACATCGCGCGGCGGCGAGAGCGACCAGGTGGCGAGCACGTAGTCGGTGGCGACGAAGCCGAGCGGGGCGTAGCCGAACCGCTCCATCCGGCGGGTCAGCAGCATGCCCAGCGTCTGATGGGCGTTGCGCCCCTCGAAGGCATACACCACCATGTACCACCGCCCGCCGCGCGGAAAAGTTTCCACCAGCAGCCCGTCAGGGCCGGGCAGGCGGGAGCGGCGCCGCTGCAGCAGCAGCCAGTCCTGCACATCGGGCGGAAACGCGCCCCAGGAGGCGGCATCGTGCAGCATGGCGCGCACGCGGGCGGCGAGGTTGGTGGTCAGCGGCATGCGCGCCCCTTCATAGGCGGGGACCTTGGGCTCCGTGCCCCGGCCTTCGGTGACCTCCACCACGGTTTCATGCAGGCGCTGAAAGATCAGGAGGCGGCCGGCGAACATGAAACTGTCGCCCGGGGTGAGAAGGTTTACGAAATATTCCTCCACCTCGCCGAGCGCGATGCCAAAGCCGCGCTTCTTACCCACCAACCTGATTTTCAGCATCGGCGCCTCGACGATCGTGCCGATATTCATCCGGTGCTGGCGCACCACTCGTTCACTGGCGGCGTAGACATAACCTTGCGAATCCCGGAAGAGCTTGCGGTAACGTTCATAGGCGGCGAGGGCGTAGCCTCCGTTTTCGACGAAACGCAGCACGTCGTCGAAGTCGCTTCGGGAAAGATCGGCGTAGGGCGCGGCCGTGGTGACCTCGGCGAACAACGCGTCTGGCAAAAACTTCCCCGCGCAGGCCATGCCCAGAATATGCTGTGCCAGCACGTCCAGCCCGCCGGGGCCGGGCGCATCGCCGTCCAGCGCCCCTGCGGCCACGCCCGCCATCGCCGCCTCGCATTCCAGAACCTCGAAACGGTTGGCCGGCACCAGAACGGCGCGGGAGGGCTCGTCCAACCGGTGATTGGCGCGGCCCAGGCGCTGCAGCAGGCGGGAGACGCCTTTCGGCGCGCCGACCTGCAGCACCTGGTCCACGCCGCCCCAATCCAGCCCAAGATCGAGCGAGGAGGTGGCAATCACGGCCCGCAGCAGGCCGGCGCTCATGGCTGCCTCCACCTTGCGGCGCTGCGCGACATCCAGGCTGCCATGGTGCAGGGCGATCGGCAGCGTCTCCTCGTTATGCTTCCAGATTTCCTGGAACATCAGCTCGGCCTGGGCGCGGGTGTTGACGAAGACGATCGTCATGCCGGCGGCTTTGATGCGCGCCAGCACCGCGCCGGCGGCTTGCAGGCCCATATGGCCGGACCAGGGAATGGCGCCGGGCGGCAGCAACAGTTCCACCGCCGGGGCGGCGCCGGGGCCGGCCTCCACCAGCCGCGCGGAGGGCCCTATGTAATCCAGCATCGCCTGGCGATGCGCGACGGTGGCTGAGAGCCCGACGACACGGGCGCGCGCGAGTGTCCTGATCCGCGACAGGCAGAGCGCCAGCTGGTCGCCGCGCTTGGTACCGGCCAAAGCATGCACCTCGTCCACCACCACGCAATTCAGCGTTCGGAAGAAGGCAGCGCTGTTTTCGTCGGTGAGCAGAAGATGCAGGGATTCCGGCGTCGTGAGCAGGATGTTGGGCGGCGTTTCCCGCTGCCGGGCACGACGGTTCGCGGGCGTGTCGCCGCTGCGGGTCTCGATGGTGACGGGCAGCGCCAGATCCTCCACCGGGGCCTGAAGGTTGCGGGCGATGTCCGTGCCCAGGGCCTTCAGCGGGCTGACATAGAGCGTGTGCAGGCCTGGCCCGGGTTGCGCTGCCAGGGTCACCAGACTGGGCAAGAAACCGGCCAGGGTTTTTCCGGCCCCCGTCGGGGCGATGAGCAGCGTGTCCACCCCATCGGCGGCGGCCTCCAGCATGGCTTGCTGGTGCGGCCGCAGGGCCCAGCCTTTTTTGGCGAACCAGGCGGCGAATTGAGCTGGCAGGGCGGCCATGGCCCACCATATGGTGTTTTCATGGTTTGTTCCAGAAACTTCGTTTCGGCGATGGTCCGGCCCGGCCCCTGATGCCGCCCCATCCGGGAAGCTGGCTCTGCCCCACGCCGCAGGGGCTCTATTGCCGGCCGGGCGATTTCTACATCGACCCGCTGCGCACGGTGGCGCGCGCGGTGATCACCCACGGCCATTCCGACCATGCGCGCCCGGGCCATGACCATGTTCTGGCCACGGCGGCGACGCTGGCGCTGATGCGTACACGCATGGGCGCAGAGCGGGCCGGGGCGCGGCAGCAGGCGCTCAGCTATCACGAGCCGCTGACCATCGGCGCCGTGCGGGTGACCCTGGTGCCCGCCGGGCATGTGCTCGGCGCCGCGCAAGTGGTGCTGGACTATCAGGGCGTCCGCGTCGTGGTCTCGGGCGATTACAAGCGCCAGCCGGACCCGACCGCAGCCCCTTTCGAACCGGTGCGCTGCGACCTGTTCGTGACAGAGGCAACGTTCGGCCTGCCGGTGTTCCGGCATCCGCCGGTGGAGGCCGAGCTCAACCGCCTGCTGGGCTCCATGGCGCTTTTTCCCGAGCGCACACATGTGGTCGGCGCGTATGGCTTGGGAAAATGCCAGCGCCTTATCGCGACGCTGCGGCACGGCGGCTACGATCAACCGATCTATGTGCATGGCGCGCATTTGGCGGTTTGCGAAGCTTATGAAGCGCTCGGCGTCGCCTTGGGCGTGATCCGCCCGGCCACCGTGGCGGCGAAGGCCGATTTGCGGGGCGCGCTGGTGCTCGCCCCGCCCGCCGCCATCGCCGATCGCTGGGCGCGGCGGCTGGAAGACCCCGTGGTGTGCATGGCCTCAGGCTGGATGCGGGTCCGCCAGCGCGCCAAGGCTGGCGGCATCGAGTTGCCGCTGATCATTTCCGACCATGCGGACTGGGACGATCTGCTGCGCACCATCGAGGAAACGCAGGCCCCAGAAGTCTGGGTGACGCATGGCGCCGAGGAGGCGCTGATTCATGTGCTGACCAACAGGCAGATCCGCGCGCGGGCGCTCTCGCTGGTCGGCTATGAGGACGAGGAATGAAGGCGTTTGCCGACCTGCTGGAACGGCTGCTTCTGGCCCCCGCGCGCAACACGAAGATCGCGCTCCTGCGCGCCTATTTCACTGGGCGCCCGGATCCGGAACGTGGCTATGCGCTGGCCGCCATCGCCGGAGCGCTCTCCTTTTCCGGCGCCAAACCGGCGGCGCTGCGCGCGCTGGCGCAAGCGCGGACCGACCCGCTGCTGTTCGAGCTTTCTTACGATTTTGTTGGCGACCTTGCAGAAACCATTGCGCTGATCTGGCCGGGCACAGGCACCGCGCATCCCCCCGAGCTGCCAACGGTCATCCACAGCTTGCGGGGGGCCGCAAAAGACGAAGTTCCGGCCCTGATGTCCGGCTGGCTGGATGCGTGCGATCCCTCCACCCGCATCGCGCTGATCAAGCTCATCACCGGGGGCCTGCGCGTCGGCGCCTCGCTGCGGCTGGCGCAGCTGGCGCTCGCGGAAATGGGGGGCGTGGAAGTGCAGGAGATCGAGGAACTCTGGCACGGTCTGGAACCGCCTTACGGCGAGCTGTTTTCATGGCTGGAAGGCAAAGGCGAAAAACCGAACCCGAAAGAGCGGCCGGTCTTTCGGCCGGTGATGCTGGCACATCCGGTCGAAGAGGAGGATCTGCAGCGCCTCGACTTTGCAGCGCATCGCGCGGAATGGAAATGGGACGGCATCCGCGTGCAACTGGTCGCAACCCCCTATGGCAAGCGGCTCTATACCCGCACCGCCGACGATATTTCCGGCGCGTTTCCGGAAATTCTCGAATCCATGAATTTCCATGCGGTGCTGGATGGCGAGCTGCTGGTGATGCGCGATGGCGCGGTGGCACCGTTCAGTGATTTGCAGCAGCGGCTCGGACGCAAGAACGTTTCCACCTCCTTTCGGGAAAAATTTCCGACCGCCGTGCGGCTTTACGACATTCTGTTCGACGGGCCCGAAGACCTGCGCCCGCTCGTTTTCGACGATCGCCGTGCCCGGCTGGAAGCCTGGTTCACCCGGGAACGGCCGGAGCGAATGGATCTCTCGCCGCTGATCCCCTTCACGGACCTTCCGGAACTGGCGGCACTTCGGGCTGGCGCGCGCGAAGCGGCGATCGAGGGGCTGATGCTCAAGCGCGGGGATTCCCCCTATCTCGCCGGCCGGCCGAAAGGGCCCTGGTGGAAATGGAAGCGCGCGCCGCTGAGCCTGGACGCGGTGCTGATGTATGCGCAGCGCGGCCACGGCAAGCGCTCCTCTTATTACTCGGACTATACGTTCGGTGTGTGGAACGAAATCGGCGAGCTGGTGCCGGTCGGCAAAGCCTATTCCGGCTATAGCGATGCTGAGCTGATCTTTCTCGACCGCTGGATCCGCAATCACACCACCGCGCGCTTTGGCCCGGTGCGCGAGGTGGAGAAGAGGCTGGTCTTTGAAGTCGGGTTCGACGCCGCACAGCTGTCCAACCGCCATAAGTCCGGCGTCGCCTTGCGCTTTCCGCGAATCTTGCGGCTGCGGACCGACAAGCCGGCGGCGGAGGCAGACCGGTTGGAAACGGTGCTGGGCTTGATCGTTTCTTGATTGTTTAAGAAACGTGGCTGCTTTTTGAAAAGCGGCGGAAAATGGTTTCTGCATTCGGCCTGCGCGCTGATGCCAGCACGGCCCGAATTAACAAAGTTTTTTTGCTTTGTTTTGCACGCCAAAAGAAGTCTTTTGCTTGCCCCCTGGCGGCACCAAAAGTGATGGGCAGCAGGGCGACCATTCGATTGCTCCTGCCGAGATTTTTGTTGTAATGGTGGCTCTCCCATAATTTGTCCCAGAGCCCCGTTCACGAAGGATCAATCCGGCTCTGGCGTTTTTTGCGCGCGCGGTTGCCGGCACGAACCGCTGCGGGATTTGCTTCCCATCGTTGTTAGGCTGATCGCGCCCCTGAGGGCGCGAGACGGGTTCGGTAGGATGATGAAACAGGAGAGGGCGCGGTGAAACCGTTCGTGGGGGACCTCTCTTTCGCATGGCTGTTTCGTTAAAAGGTCCTTTAGGACAATAATCTTCATTATCCGCTGGCCCCTGGGATGCGTATAGTTGTCACCCTGGAGGAGAAAAACGAATGGAAACTTCAAGACAAGATTCCGCACAGGAACGGACCCGTGCGGCTTTGACGCTAATGCCCGAGACTTTCGTACGGAATTGGCAGATGACTGGGCTCAGGGTTTTGCGCGCGCAAGAGCGGATGCTGCACGGTATGATGTCCGCGGCGCGGCTGGAGATGCAATTCGGCCAGGATCTGATCATGAATCGGATGGTCCGCTTCAATCCCAGAGACGAAGGGGGGCGCGCCGACGGCGCCTTCCAGGAACTCGACCGCCTGATCACGATGATCCGGGAAGTTACCGAGGAGTTGCGCAGCGGCTTCAATGATGCGACGCAATTGCTGACCGAGACCGCCGATGAAGTGATCCAGGACACGACAAAAGCGGCCGGTACGGCGGCGCAGGCGGCAACGGACAGGGCCGCCGAAGCAACGCATGAGAGCCTGCAAAGCAGCGGGAAATTCACCAAGAAGGCGGCTGAATCCGCTGCGGAAACCGCCAATGCCGAGAAGGAAGAGCGCCGGCGCTCCGGCTAAACGGGGCGCGCCGCCGGTGAACATGACGCGGGACCGGCCTTCACCGGTCCCGCTGCGTTACTGCGCGGCTTTGACTTTGGCTGCCGCCGGTTTGGCCTTGGCAGGGGCCTTGGCCGGCTTTGGCGCTGCTTTTGCGGCCGGACGGGCTTTTGCTTTTGTCGCGGTATTTGTGGCGGCCTTCGTCGCGGTCTTCTTTGGCGCGGCTTTCTTCGCCACCGGCGCGGTCCCGGCCTTGGTCGGCTTTTTGGCCGCCGCCTTGCGGCCGCGCGGGGCCATGACCTTGCCCTTTTCGGCCAGCAGCGCCACAGCCTCATCCAAAGTCACTTCGGTGAGTTCGGTACCTTTGGGCAGATTGGCGACCACATTGCCCCATTGCGCATAGGGACCGAAGCGGCCTTTGCGCGCGACCACCGGTTCCTTGTCCTTGGGGTGTTCACCCAGGTTGCGGATCGAATCCTGCTTCTTGCCGATCAGATCCATCGCCCGGTTCAGGCCGATATGCAGCACGTCGTCATCGCGGTCGAGCGAGGCGTAGATCGCACCCATTTTTACATACGGTCCGAACCGTCCCACGGCCGCCTCGATTTTTTGCCCCGTGTCCGGATGCAGGCCGATCAGACGCGGCAGTGACAAGAGGCCAAGCGCGTCTTCCAGCGTCAGCGTCTCCGCGCTCATGCCGCGCGTCAGCGAGGCGCGCTTGGGCTTCGCCTTCTTGTCGGCCGGGTCGGGCTCGCCCTGCTGCACATAGAGCCCGTACGGGCCGCGCTTGAGGGAAATATCCTCAGCCGTCTCGGGGTGCTGGCCGAGCAGGCGCATGCCGTCTTTCAGCGCATCGTCCTGGACATCGCCGCCATCCACCGCCAGCTTGCGCGTATATTGGCAGGTTGGGTAGTTCGAACAGCCGATGAAGCTGCCAAAGCGCCCGAGCTTGAGCCCGATGCGGCCGGTGCCGCAAGCCGGACAGGTGCGCGGATCGGCCCCGTCCTCACGGGCGGGGAAAAAATGCGGGCCGAGATCGGCGTCCAGCGCGTCGATCACATCGGAGATCTTCAGCTCCTTGGTCTGCGCCACGGCCTCGGAGAAGTCGGTCCAGAACGCGCGCAGCACGTCGCGCCAGCGGGCATTGCCTTCGGCAATCTCGTCCAGCTGCTCCTCAAGATTGGCGGTGAAGCCGGTATCGACATAACGGGAGAAGAAGCTCGTGAGAAAAGCCGTGACGAGGCGGCCGCGATCCTCGGGCATGAAGCGCCGCGCCTCGAGCCGCACATAGTTGCGGTCACGCAGCACGGTCAGGATCGAGGCATAGGTGGAAGGACGGCCGATGCCCAGCTCCTCCATCTTCTTCACCAAAGAGGCCTCTGAATAGCGCGGCGGCGGCTGGGTGAAATGCTGGTTCGCCTCGACCTTGGCGGTTTTCAGCGGATCATCCTTGCCGATCGGCGGCAGAATCCGCGCGTCATCATCCTCCGCCGGATCATCGAGGTCCTCGCGGTAGAGGCGCAGAAAGCCGTCGAAGGCCAGCACCGAGCCGGTCGCGCGCAGGGTCTGGCCCTTGCCGTCGGTCATGTCCACGCTGGTTTGGTCCAGCTCCGCCGCCTGCATCTGGCAGGCCATGGCGCGCTTATAGATCAGCTCATAGAGCCGCGCCTGTTCGGGGCTGAGCATCCGGGCGACGCGCTCGGGCTTTAACGTCGCGTCAGTGGGGCGGATGGCCTCATGCGCCTCCTGCGCGTTCTTCGCCTTGGAGACATATTCGCGGGGGGCTGCCGGCAGATAGTCCGGCCCGAAATCGGCCTTGATCTGCGAGCGCAAGGCGGAAACCGCTTCTTTCGCGAGCTGCACGCCGTCGGTTCGCATATAGGTGATCAGGCCGATCGTCTCGCCGCCGATTTCCACGCCCTCATAGAGCTGCTGCGCAAGGCGCATGGTCTGCTGTGAGGAGAAGCCGAGTTTGCGGCTTGCCTCCTGCTGCAGGGTGGAGGTGATGAAAGGCGGCGGCGGATGGCGGCGGGTGCGCTTCTTCTCGACCGCGGCGACGGTGAATGCTCCGGCCTCGACGGCGGCTTTTGCGGCGAGTGCCCGGGCTTCATCGGAGAGATCGAACTGTTCGAGCTTTTTGCCCTGGTAATGCGTCAGGCGGGCAGGGAAGGGCGCGCCCGAGGGCGTGACCATGCCGGCTTCGATGGTCCAATATTCACGCGGCCGAAACACCTCGATTTCGGCCTCGCGCTCGCAGATCAGCCGCAGCGCGACGGATTGCACGCGCCCGGCCGAGCGACTGCCGGGCAGCTTGCGCCACAGCACAGGCGAGAGCGTGAAGCCGACCAGGTAGTCCAGCGCGCGGCGGGCGAGATAGGCCTCGATCAGCGGCTGGTCGAGCGCGCGCGGCGCCGCCATCGCCGCCTTCACGGCGGACTTGGTGATCTCGTTGAAGGTGACGCGCAGCACTTTCACGCCCTTGAGCGCGTTCTTGTCCTCCAACATGGCGCGCACATGCCAGGAAATCGCCTCGCCTTCGCGATCCGGGTCAGTCGCCAGATAAAGCGTGCCAGCGCCTTTCAGCGCCCGGGCGATCTCGCCAATATGCTTCTGGCCGCGGTCATCGGCTTCCCAGAGCATCGCGAAATCCTCGTCGGGACGGACCGAGCCGTCTTTTGGCGGCAGGTCCCGCACATGGCCGAACGAGGCTAAGACTTTATAGGAGTCGCCCAGATACTTGTTGATTGTCTTGGCTTTGGACGGGGACTCGACAATGACGATATCAGTCAAAAACCATTTCCGATCATGGGTCTACGTGGCGTGCCACCCGGTTGCCGGCAAGGGTTTCTACCCTTCCCGCGAGTTCTAGTTCAAGCAGGACCGCCGTGATGGCGCTCAGGGACAGTTGGCAGCGCCGGGCGATCTCGTCAACTCCGACCGGTTCGGCACCGATCATGTCCAGGATCGCACGACGCCCGCGCGCCAGTTCCGCCTCGTCGGCTTTCTCATCCTCCATCCGCAGCGGCAATGATGATTCAGCGAAGCCAGACGGCGTCCCGCGCTGAAACATCGGATCGCGGGACAGGCCCACCCGGCCCGGGACATCGGGCAGGTTGGCGAGCACATCGGCAGCCGCTTCGGTGAGATGCGCGCCCTGGCGGATGAGGTCGTTGGCGCCGGCGGAGCGCGGGTCGAGGGGCGAGCCAGGCACGCCGAACAATTCGCGTCCGGCCTCGAGGGCAAGACGGGCGGTGAGCAGCGAGCCGGAGCGCGCCGCCGCCTCGATCACCACCAGCCCCAGCACCAGCCCGGCGATGATGCGGTTGCGCTTGGGGAAATGTCTGGCGACCGGTGCGGTGCCGAGCGGGGCCTCCGTCACCACCGCGCCCTGTTCGGCGATGCGCGCCTGAAGGGCGGCATGTTCCGGCGGGTAGGGCTGGTCGAGCCCGCCGGCAATGACGGCGATGGTTTTGCCCGCGCGCATGGCGCCGGTATGGGCGGCGGCGTCGATGCCGCGCGCAAGGCCGGAGACCACCGCCAGCGTCGCCGCCAGTTCCGCACCCAGGATCTCCGCAAAACGCATGCCGTTGGCCGAGGCATTGCGCGCGCCGACAATCCCCACGGCGCGGGCGGAGAGGTTCTCTGGTGCGCCCAGCACCGAGATCGCCGGTGGGGCATCGAGCAGTTGCGCGAGCAACGGGGGGTAGCCCGGACCGCCGAGGAAGAGGATTTGGCCGCCCATGCGTTGCACGGCGCGGAGTTCGGCTTCGACCTTCGCGGCGGGGGGAATCACCGGCGGCGTGGCCCGCCCGCCGGCGCGGGCGAGTTCAGGCAGCGCCGCGAGCGCCTCTTTGGGCGTCGCAAAGCGCGCCATCAGCCGCCGATAGGTGACCGGCCCCACGCTTTCCGTTCGTATCAGACGCAGGCGGTCGAAATCGGTCATGGGGACGAACTCATGCCTTTCTGCCGATGCGCGGTTCCGTGCCCGCGCGCAGCCGCGCGATGTTGCCGCGATGTGTCCAGAAGACAAGCACGGCGATGACGGCCGCCAGAATGGCCAGATGCCAGCGCCCGAAAAGCAGCGCCGCGAGTGGCGCGATGGCGAAGGCGGTCAGGGCCGAGAGCGAGGAATAGCGGCTCGCCCGGGCCATTGACAGCCAAGTTGCGCAGGCGACCAGCCCCACCGGCAGAAACGTGCCGAGCAGAACGCCAAGCCCGGTGGCAACACCCTTGCCGCCTTTGAACTGCAACCAGATGGGGAAAAGATGGCCAAGCAGCGCGGCGAGGCCGGTGGCGAGCATCGCCGCCTGGCCGAACGGCGCCGCAATCACCACCGGGATCGCCCCCTTTGCCCCGTCCAGCAGCAGCGTGGCCGCGGCCAGGGCTTTGTTGCCCGTGCGCAGCACATTGGTCGCGCCGATATTGCCCGAACCGATGCCGCGAATATCCCCGAGCCCGGCCGCGCGCGTCAGCAGCAATCCGAACGGAACGGACCCGCAAAAATACCCAAAAAGGAGCAAGGCGGCGCAGATCATCATCCGAAGACCCGGCGGCCGGCCTTCCACGTGCCGAGCACCACGCCCTCCAGCGCCCTGCCGTCGAACGGCGTGTTCTGCGCCTTGCCCGGCAGTTGCCCGGCGGTGACGCGCCAGGAACGGTCCGGGTGGAACAGGCACAAATCTGCCGCTTTACCCTTGGCGATCCGGCCTGCATCGAGGCCCAGCCATGAGGCGGGTTTGGCGGTCAACAGCGCGAGCGCCTGGGCCAGGGACAAAGCCCCCGCCTGGACCTGCGCGAGCGTGACGCCGAGCAGGGTGGCGAGACCGGCGCCGCCCGGCGCGGCGTCGGCGAAGGGCACGCGCTTGTCATCGGCATCGCGCGGCTGGTGGTCGGAGGCGATGGCGTCAATCGTGCCGTCGGCCAGGGCGGCGACCACGGCAAGCCGGTCCGCTTCCCCGCGCAGCGGCGGCGAGAGCTTCAAATAGGTGCGATAATCGCCGATCGCGGTTTCGTTCAGGTCGAAATAAGGCGGCGCGGTATCGCAGGTGATCCTGATCCCGCGCTCCTTGGCCTTGCGAATGAGATCCAGCGATTCCGCGGTGGTGATGTGGGCGAAATGCACCGCGCCGCCGGTGAGTTCAGCGAGGCGGATGTCGCGCGCCACGGCGATGGATTCCGCCGCGGCGGGGATGCCCGGCAGGCCCATCCAGCTGGCGCGCGCCCCCTCGGTCGCGGCCCCGCCGGCGGCGAGTTCCACATCCTCGGCATGCTGCACGATGCGCAGGCCGAAGCCGCTGGCATAGGCCAAGGCGCGGCGCATCAGCCGTGAGGAGGCGATGTTTTTGCCGCCGTCGGTGATGGCGATGGCGCCGGCATCCTTGAGCAGCCCGTATTCCGCCAGCTCCGCGCCGCGGCAGCCGCGCGTGGCCGCGCCATAAGGCAGCAAGGTGACAGAACCGGTTTCCGCCCCCCGCAGCACGATCTGTTTGACCAGCGCCGGGTCGTCGAGCGCCGGCTTGCTGTCGGGCAGCACGGCGATGGTGGTGATGCCGCCGGCCGCCGCGGCGAGGGCGGCGCTGGCGATGGTCTCGCGATATTCATAGCCTGGCTCGCCGAGCGAGGCGCGCAGATCGATCAGCCCGGGGCACAGCACCGCGCCCTCGGCCTCGATGATTTCAGCGCCCTCTGGCGCACCGAGCGAGGGGCCGAAATCCGCGATACGGCCATCCTGCACCAGCAGTTCACCTTCGCGCAGGGACTGAGCGGCTTCGTCCAGAAACCTGACTTTACGGAAAAGGATCAATTGTACCCCCGCGCCAGAGTATCGAGGACGGCCATACGGACGGCCACGCCCATTTCCACCTGTTCCTTGATCACCGAACGCGCCGCGTCGTCGGCCACCTCACTGTCGATCTCGACGCCGCGATTCATCGGGCCGGGATGCATCACCAGCGCGTCCGGCTTGGCGAAGCCAAGCTTGCGCCGGTCCAGCCCGTAATAGGCAAAAAATTCGCGGGCGCTGGGGATCATGCCGCCATCCATGCGCTCCTTCTGCAGGCGCAGCGCCATGACGATGTCGGCCCCGGCGAGCCCTTCTTCCATATCGGTATGTACGCTCACCCCGGCGGCGTCGATGCCCGGCGGGATTAGCGTCGGCGGGCCGATGAGCCGGACGAAATTCCCCATCATGGTGAGGAGCAGGATGTTCGAGCGGGCGACGCGCGAATGCGCGATGTCGCCGCAAATGGCGATGGTGAGACCGGAGATTCGGCCCTTGTTGCGGCGGATGGTCAGCGCGTCCAGCAGCGCCTGGGTCGGGTGCTCATGCGTGCCGTCGCCGGCGTTGATCACCGCCGCATCCACCTTCTGGGCAAGCAAAGCCGGGGCGCCGGAACGGTTGTGGCGGACCACCAGCAGGTCGCAATTCATCGCGTTCAGCGTGGCCGCGGTATCCAGCAGCGTCTCGCCCTTGGTCACCGAGGACGTTGAGACCGACATGTTGATCACGTCGGCGCCGAGCCGCTTGCCGGCCAGCTCAAAGCTGGTGCGGGTGCGCGTCGAATCCTCGAAAAACAGATTGATGAGGGTGCGCCCCCGCAGCAGGTCCCGTTGGGTCTTGCCGGAACGGTTGAGCAGCACATAGCTCTCCGCGAGGTCGAGCAGCGAAGTTACGGCAACGGGGTTGAGGCCCTCTATGCCGAGCAGGTGGTGGAAGGATGTCATTAAAATCCGCTTAGACCACAACCAGCAGGTGCCTGGGAAGGGCTTTGGAGACTACCTCAGGCACCCAAAGGAAGGCGCGCCTTTTTGTGAACAAGAAGGCGCACGAAAAACTCTTTCAGGCCGTGCTCGTGGCCGTGCAACAGGCTTAAAGGAGCCGTTCATCTAATCCTGGCTGCGGGCAGCGTTCTGCGCATAGAGACGGCGGGTCATCGACTCGATCGCCGCCAAAAGCTCTCCGTTGGAAGCATCGGCACCGACATATTCCTGAACATAGGCATCGGCTTTCGACCCTTCGAACCTGTTCAGGACCAGCCTTGACGTACCGTTAGGAACGCCACCAGCGTCGAGCCGGGCAGGGCCTGCAACATGCCGGTCGTAATCAGTCTCTGGGATTCACAACCAGCTTCTAAACAAAGAAAGTAGCCGCTTTTTGAAAAAAGCGGCGCAAAAACTTTTGGCTCAGCTGGGCCTGATCCTGTGTCGCCGACAACGCCCACGGCCCAGAGGTTTTTTTGCTTCTTTTTGTTCACAAAAAGAAGCCTTCCCCTTGCCTTGGCCGATTTGGCCTAAAAGATAAAGTTTGCACGCACGCCGACCACCACCTCGTTATGAAGCCGTGTGGTGGGGTCAGCTGGGTTGATCACGCCGCCACCCGGATTGGCGATGAACTGCGCGTCTGGCTGGACCTGCAGCCAAGGCGTAACCTGGGCTTGATAGGTGAGCTCGATCAGTGTCTCGATCCCACGGACCGGCACGAACGCGCCCGAAAACAGCCCCGTCGCCCGATCAAGCTCAGCCGCCTGGCCACTCACCTTCACGATCCCGAGATCGATCCCGGCACTATCATTCGGGCGTCCCGGTAACGGATCGGTCAGCGTCAGCCCGGCATTGGCGCTGAAACGGATCAGGTTTTGATCCGCCGGCGCGCCCGCGAACCGCGCGAAGACATTGAGGCTCCGCGCCGATCCCTTCGGCTGCCAGATCGTCTGATCAACTACGCCGTAGAGGCTGTAATTCCCCCTATGCATCTTCGGGATGCCGTTGCTGGCTGGGTTAGCGAGCGAGAGCCCCTGATTGTCGAAAGCCTGGTCGGGGAAATAAGCCGTGTCATACCAGAAGCCGAGCTTGTAGGTGCCCGGCAGGTCGGCGATCATGTTCACATGCAATTGCGCCTCGGCAATGAACAGCGCGCCGGTATTCACGTTGAACCGCACGCCGCCGGCATCCGCCGATTGTGGGTCGTCATTGAAGGGACCGCCTGGCGGATTGTCATCGAACACGCCGGCCAGGATGGTTAAATTCGATGTCGGTGTCACCAGACCGCGTATGCCCAGCGAGGAGAGCGGATAGGTCGGGCCGCCGGCATAGAGATCGAAGGACGGCAGCGCCGGCCAACCCGCGGTCGTGTTGACGAACAGCGCGGAATAGGTGCTGACCATGAATTCCTGGTCGAGGCTCTGCTGGCCGAACTTGATGTCAAAGGCGCCATTGGCGAAGCTCTGATCATACCAAAGTTCCCAGAGTCTGGTGGCATTGTCCGCCTCGGTGCTGTTCGCGGTCTGAAGATTGTCAAGATAAGAGGGGCTGAGGCTTCGGCCGTGGATCTGCAGCGCGCTCACATGGATCGTGCCCCCCGACAGCCCGAAAGCTTTCTGAGTATCAACCTGCAGCGTGGCGGTGGTCACGCCCTGCATGGTTGCCCCTTGCTTTACACCGCCAACGACATTGCCAAGCAACGTTTCGGTGTCCAGGAGGCCGAGCGTGATGCCGTGACCCCCGAGCGTTGTCCGCAAACCACCCATATTGGCCAGCAAATTATTGCGCGCCCCCAAGCTGGCCGACCCCGTTTGGTTCTGGTTCTGTGTCTGAGCTGCTGCGGGCATCCCCCAAAGGCAAAGCGGAATCGCAAGGATCGAGGGACCGAAAATGACCCGGCTTAGGTATGTCGCGGACATGTTCAGCCGATTTCCTTACGGGCGACCCAAGCCGGCAAACTTGGCCCGAAGCAGGACGAGACAGCGCCGCGCAAGGTCATGAGGTCTCACACCAGTTGCAAATAAGAATTATTCTCATTTAGCCGATAGAGGACCGCGTTAGTCCTGTCAAATCCAGTTGCAACTAAGAATGAGTTGCAACAAACCAGGCGACGCACCAGGTTGCATCATAACCGGCGCAGCGAAAAGCGCATGAAAAAAGGCGCCGCGAGGGCGCCTTTTGGAGGGAGAGGCGAGCCAGCCTCAGGCCACGCGATGCACCCAGCCGTAAGGATCCTCGGCCTGGCCGCGTTGGATTTTCACCAGGGCCTCCTTGAGCATTTTCGTGGTGGCCCCGGCATGCTCGCCATCACCGATGAGCGTCTGGCCCGCGGCATATTTGATCTTGCCGATCGGCGTGACCACGGCGGCGGTGCCGCAGGCGAAGGCCTCGCGCAGCCGGCCGGTGGCGGCATCCTCACGCCATTGCTGAAAGGAATAGCGCTCCTCGCGCACCGTCATGCCGGCGGCGCGGGCAAGGGTGATCAGGGAATCGCGGGTGATGCCGGGCAGAATGGTGCCGCCCAGCGGCGGCGTCAGCATCGAGCCGTCCTCGAACACGAAGAACATATTCATGCCGCCCATTTCCTCGAGCCAGCGATGCTCAGCTGCGTCCAGGAACGCCACCTGGTCGCACTGATGGGCGATGGCCTCGCTCTGCGCCAACAGGCTCGCGGCGTAATTGCCGCCGCATTTCGCTGCTCCGGTCCCGCCGGCAGCGGCGCGGCTGTAACGCTCGCTCACCCAGACAGAAACCGCCTCGGCGCCGCCCTTGAAATAGCCGCCGACCGGGCAGGCGATCACGGCATAAATATAGGTCTTGGCCGGCCGCACGCCGAGAAACGCCTCATTGGCGAACATGAAAGGGCGCAGATACAGGCTCTTGTTCGGATCGTTCGGCACCCAATCCCGGTCCGCGCGGATCAGCTCTTCCAGCGACTTGAGAAACAGCTCCGGCGGCAGCAGCGGCATGGCCAGGCGGTCGGCTGATTCCTGAAAGCGCTGGGCATTGGCCGTGGGGCGGAACATCGCGATCTCGCCGGATGGCAGGCGATAGGCCTTCAGCCCTTCAAAAATTTCCTGCGCATAATGCAACACCGAGGCCGCCGGATGCAGGGCGATCATCTCGCGGGGCTGGATTCTGGCATCATGCCAGCCAGCGCCTTCGGTGTATTCGATCACCGCCATATGGTCGGTGAACAAGGTCCCGAAGCCGGGATTTTCCAGCAAAGAGGCCCGCTGCGCGGCCGGCACGGCAGCGGCGTTTGGAATATGTGCAAAGCTGAGGTCAGACGCCACGATGAGATCTTTCGCTGGTTACAAACGCCGGGAAATTTGCAACAAAATCCCGGCCGCGTGAAGAAGGCGCGGTGATGGCTGCCTTGCCGGGAAGGGGCCTGGTGGTCCGGCGGCAGGCCCCAGCGAGCGACGCCGCTTCAGCTAGATATTCGGCCCGCATTCAAGGATTTTGGTATAACTCTGGCCGGGAAAATCCTCCAGCCGGCAGTTCATGTGATTGTTTTTCATGCTGCGGTCGATGGCGTAATATTCTTTCGGCGGCAGCTGAATTTTCATCTTCACGTCGCCATTGTTCATCATCGACGCGTCAACCTTACCATTCGCCTCCATGGCAAATGCCGCGGTGAGGCTGACACCCGCCAGCCACAACGCCAGAAAAAGTGCCTGTTTCATGTGTGCTTCTCCTGAGGATGTCTTGCTTAAAGGTCTGGAAACCTCAGCCGGGCGGCCTGTCGCTTAATCGGCCCGCGCCGCGCGGAAAAGGCGGAGCATGATGCGCTCGGGCGACGTTCTGAAGACAGCCCGCGCCATTACATTCGCTAGATTTTACTTTCGCAACATATCTTTTTTTAGAGACTTATTTTGCTTTTAATTTCAAAGCATTTAGTCTAATTTATCCTAAAACGTCCGTATTCTTAATGGGCGTCAGGCTTCGCTTCAATACCTGCCTGCGGTTTCGGGGGGCGCTTTTCGGGGGACGTCGCGTCCGCGAGGTGAGGGCGGACGATGCCTCTTGCGTTCGGGGGCGCATGGGCATTCTGGATACGGCAACGGGATATGAAACGATATCGCAACGAAACGCAGGGCGGATACCGTAACGGGATACAGGAACGTCATGCTCTCGCCATCGGTTTTTGGTATGATTCCCAGGGCGGGGCGCCTACAAGGATATCAGGCAAGGATATCGGCAGGACGACGAAGATGTCCGCGCCTTTAACGAACGGCCAGGTGAGCTTACGGGGAGGATCTGTCCAGTGTCCAGATCTTTATGCGGGGGGGCGGCCTTGGTTGCGCTGAGTTCCGTTGCCTTCTTGCTCGGCTGCAGCTCAGGACATCCCGGCGCGACGCAGGCGTCAAACGACCCCGCTTCGGGCCGACCCGTTTATTCGCTGAACACGCCGCTCTCCCATATCGCGGCCGACAAACGCGGCAAGGCAATCCTGCAGCGCGACTTGCCCGGTTTGATGGCGAGCCGAAGCTATCCGTTGTTCGATTCGATGAGCCTGTCCCAGATCGCCGTCATGTCGGGCGGGCGGCTGACCCAAAGCAAACTCAATTTGGTGAAGGCGGACCTGGCGCAATTATCCGATAGCGGCGCCACTCAATAGGCGATGAGGGCCCGACAATCTCGGGACTGCGCCTCGATGGACCGAGCGGCGTTCTTTTAGGTTCGACGATGATGCCCGAAAGCGGCCGTTCTGGAACAGCCACCCAGCATGAGTCACGTCGCCAAGCAGGGCGGTGAGGGCCTCGATCGACACGTTCTGCGGCGGCAACCGCGACGAGACGCCGGTCAAACACGGCAAGAGGCGCGACCCGTTTCCCGACGGAGAAAAATCGCAGAATCAATATTATGGAAAGTGATGGCGATTTGAGCGGCATTGCACGTTTCGGGGTAAAACGTGTTTCTATTCGTGGCATCGCAGCTTTCCCTTAGCTTGGACTGGCTTAACGCCGCCAGTTTGCCTCAGATATGGCCAAGGCCATCGCCTGATGGACGCTCATCAACGACGGCGGTCCGCGAACGTCTTGAAGGCCAAGAAATCAACAGCGCGTTATGTCACTGAGGACAGTGCCATGCCAGGATTTCTATCAAGCTATCGATCCCAATGAACTCCTGGGTTTAGGACAAAAACCCCGTCACGTGATTACGGTATCAACCGTCATACACGTATCTTCGCTGCCTGTGCCGGCGATGTGGAGCCATGGGACATTTGGATGCGGAGGCTGACCGTCTACATCTGACCCTACGGGTTTCGGCATCAAAAGTTTTACCGTGCCCCTGCCCCACCGGATCCGTGGCATAGCCGCGCGCGCAGCCCCTCCTTATTCAGATCAATCGCGCATCCAACGTGATCTCGGCGTTGAGAACCTTGGACACCGGGCAGTTCTTCTCGGCATCGGAGGCCAGTCGAGCAAACGACGCTTCCTCGAGGTTCGGCACTTGAGCTTGAAGGGTTAGATCCGAGCGGCTGATGCGAAATCCTTGCCCCTCGGGCTCAAGCGTGACGGCGGCCTCGGTTTTAAGTTCCGTAGGCACATAGCCAGCGGCCTGCAACTGAAAGGCCAGCGCCATGGTGAAGCAACCGGCGTGGGCGGCGGCAATCAGCTCTTCGGGATTCGTGCCCTTCTCGCTCTCGAAACGGGTTTTAAAGGAATACGGCGTCTCCGCGAGGACACCAGAATCGGTGAAAAGATGGCCGCTGCCGGCGCGACCGGTGCCGTTCCAAACCGCTCTTGCTTTGCGAATCATGTGACATCTCCTTTGGGTTGCGTGAACCAAGAAGTCTTGGCGCGACCCTTAGGTCAGCATTCGCTGAATCGCATCACCATCGCGCCGTGGCCCCACGCTAGGCCCTCAAAAATGCCAGCAGGTCGGCATTGATGATCTCTGCATGGGTGGTGGGCATGCCATGCGGGAGGCCTTTGTAGCTCTTCAGGGTCCCGTTCCGCAGCAACTGTGCCGACAACGGCCCGGCGTCGGCGTACGGAACAATCTGATCGTCCTCGCCGTGCATCACCAGCACGGGTACAGTGATCTTCTTGAGGTCGTCGGTGAAATCGGTTTGCGAGAAGGCCACGACGCCATCATAATGGGCCTTCGCACCGCCCATCATACCTTGGCGCCACCAGTTTGCGATGATCGCTTCCGAAGACTTCGCGCCAGGTCGGTTGAAACCGTAAAATGGCCCTTCCGGCAGATCGCGATAGAATTGCGCGCGATTGGCCGCGAGTTGCGCCTGCAATCCGTCGAACACTTCTTTTGGAAGGCCGCCAGGATTCGCCACGGTCTTGAGCATCAACGGTGGCACAGCAGACAGCAGGGCCGCTTTTGCAACCCTGGTTTCGCCATGTCGTGCCAGATAGCGCACCACCTCGCCACCGCCGGTGGAATGGCCGACGTGAATCGCATTCTGCAGATTGAGATGCGCCGTGAGGGCCGCCAGGTCATCGGCATAGTGATCCATGTCATGGCCTTCGCTGACTTGCGTGGATCGCCCGTGACCGCGGCGGTCATGGGCAATGACGCGATACCCGTGCTGCACGAAGAACAGCATCTGTGCGTCCCAGTCGTCCGCAGATAACGGCCAGCCGTGGCTAAACACAATGGGCTGACCTTGGCCCCAGTCCTTGTAGAAGATCTCGACGCCGTCTTTGGTTGTGATTGTGTTCATGTCACGCCTCTCTTTGCTTTAAGTTCATGGGGGATCGAAGCTGACGAGGCTAATTATCATACATTCTGAAGGCGCCTTCGGAAATCCAAGACGCCGGGGCGAGCATGCGCGCGTGCCGCTGCAGGTTTTGATTTCAAACGGGCGCGCCGGGCGTTTCAACAAGTCATTGTCGTTGCAATCGCGCCCTTCTTCTCGGCCAGCGGCCTCATGGCTCGGATCCAGATATCCCAGATAGCCGCCGGCGGGAAGGTCTGTTCGCTTAAGACTTTACTTGCAAACATGAAGGCCTTTTGTTTTCAGTGCTCTAGTTTCCAGAAGAAGTTTTTGCGTCGAGTTCGAATCGTTCCGCTTCCCAAGGCACGGTCGTCGATCTCAAATCGCGCTATTTGTCCCCCCTCGCCCATGTTCGTTCTTCCACGGCAATCAGGGTCCTCCCCTCAATCCGACGACAAATTCCTTCCTCGCTCAGGCTCAGGGGGACATTCCTGCAGCAGACCGATGATCCGGTGGCCGCGCAGCAACTGGCCTTGCAGGCGCTTGCAAACCTGCGCCAGAAACAGGCCTCGGCGCTGGCCTATTTCGATGTGTCCTGGGTGCTGCGCTTGTGTTCGTTGTCCTGCTGATGAAGCGCTCCGTCGCAGAAAAAGGCGCTCGGCTCGTATCCGAGTAAGGCGAGCACACGCCGCGGCTATCGCGGCCCGACACGCACATCTCGCCGAATTAATCCTCCGCTTCGGTGTGGATACTATCCCTGGTGTACGCTGTAATGTTTCCGGTCCACGCGGTCATAGTCGCGACATCCTGCGGTCGTAGAGTCTGCAGCCAGTTTCGGTGCAACACCGACTCATCCAGTCCCACCAGGAATGCCAAGATGACGCGCCTCTTTGCCGACCTTCTTCCGGTAACCCTGCTTGCCGCGATGCCGCTCACCGCCTGCGCCACCGCACCGCCCTCCGAACCGACCGTATTCGCAGTGCCGAGCGTCGGCGAGTCCCTCAACCAGTTCCAAGCAGACGATCTCGCCTGCCGCAACGAGGTCCAGCCCCACACGGCGTCGCCCGGCGCGCCTCAGGCTGCGGCCAACCGCTCGGCCGGCGGCAATGCTGGTGCGGGGGCCGCGGTCGGCGCGAGCAATACCAATGCCATCGCCGGAGGAGCGCAGGCGCAATACGACGTCGCCTATACCCAGTGCATGATGAGTAAGGGCAACACCATCGTCACGACGCCCCCTGACTACGGCTACGCCTATCCGGAAGCCTATCCAAATTACTACGCCTATCCCGGCGGCTATCCCTATTACCGCGGCTATCCGTATTACGCCGCGTCCCCGTATTTCATTGGCACAGGGCCGTTCTTTTTCGGACCACGCTTCCATGGCCACTTCCACCATGAAGGCTTCCATCATGAAGGCTTCCATGAAGGCTTCCATGAAAGGTTCCATGGAGGCTTCCATGAAGGCTTCCATCATGGAGGCTTCCATCACGGAGGCTTTGGCCATGAGGGGGGCGGCCATTTTGGCCACTAGAACGCAAGATGATACGCCTCTTTGCTGACCTTTGCCCGGCCCCCCTGCTTGCCGTGATCCCGCTCGCCGCATGCGCCGCCGCGCCGCCCTATGCCCCGACCGTACTCGCGTGGCCGCACGCCGGTGAGTCCGTCACCCAGTTCCAGGCTGACGACCTCGCCTGCCGCAACCGTCTCCAGACCCTTACGACACCGCCCGGATCGGTCGGCGCAGGAGCACAGTCGCCATACGACGCCGTTTATGCCCAGTGCATGACGAGCAAGAGCTACGTCGTGGAGCACACGAACCTCCTAACCGCTGTCACCGCGCCCCCTCGCTACGGCTACGCCTATCCCGGCGACTATCCGTCTGCTGGCGACGATACATCCAACTCTCATGTCCATCCGGGAGGTTATCCGTACTATGTCACGTACCCCCACTTCATAGGCACCTTGCCGTTCTTTTTCTTCGTTGACCGCGTCCACCACCACCACCGCTAGAGCCGCCCGGGCTATCGGCCGGCAGGCTGGACCCGACGACGATCGCCTGCGTTGGGGTTATGTGCCTAGCCACCACCCGTCGCCCTTGAACCAGCATGTCTTATCCGGCTTATCGTTGAAATAGAGGCGCCTCACTGTGGTCCAACTGTCACCTTCAAACGCCGTCATGAACTCCCGCATGCGGTCAGTCGACGGTGGCAAATCCTGGCAGTGAATGAAATTGGCCCGGATGATGAAGCGGGCCTCCCAGTGGTCGTCTCGTCGGATAAGCCGGCTTGTCCAGGTGGCACGATCGGCTGGTTTTTTGACGAGCAGAATGCCGCTGAAGCCAGCCGCGAACTGGAACGGAAACAGCAATCTGCCACCCGGGCGCAGCGCGTCGATCCATGCCTTGCACGGGTGCGTCGCTCCAGCATTCACATAGATGATATCGGCGGCGGGCAAGCGACCGGATGTACCGGAGCGTGCCTGCACGGCGACCTGCGGCCAAGCTGAAAGATTTTCCTTGGCACGCCCGGCCAGAACCGGATCGATCTCGAAGGCGAAGACATGGCCGGCCGGGCCGGTCAATTCCGCGAGTATGGCGGAATAATATCCGGTTCCTGCCCCGACATGAAGGATGTCCTGTCCCTCTTCGATGTTCAGTGCAGCCAGGCAGCGGGCATGCAGGCTGGGCGCCCCGTTATTGATGTTGCGTGTCCGGTCGATGGCAATGACGTCGTCCTCGTAGATGAATGCCAGATCATTGCCGGAGACTTCCGAATCAGGGCCCGTTCTTCGGTACCAGGGCGGCGGACCGAAAAATTCCTCCCGTTTGATCGTCGCAAATGCCTGAAAAATCCGTTGGTCCGTGGTGCCGGCCAGCAGAGCCACATTGAAGGCGAACATGGTTTGCAGGTCCGGCCCTTCTTCTATGCCATCAGCCATTCGTCGTACTCCGCTCGCTATGAGTGTCGTGTTTTACGATAAAAATTCCTTCGCCTGCGCATTCGAGCAGGCCGCGCCGTTGGCGTCGAACCAGGGTCTTGCCAGCTGCCAGACCGGATGACCTATCGGGGTTTTGCGTCAGCCGCCCCCCTCGCGCAGACGACAATGCCCACCTGCCAGGGTTCCCAACAAGCCGAACCATCTCATGCGTGCCCCCCATCGTTTTTTTTAGTCAGTTCAATAACCCTACCATGAGCACAGGGATAGGCTATCACATAATTGTTGGTTCTCGCACCTGGGCCAGCCCCTCGCCGCCGAGCGCAACGCGGATATGGCACGGGCGGACGCACATTGCGCGGAAAGTCTGGATCGCATGGCTTCTTGCAGACCGTTTGGAATTTCTGTTTGCCGAACGCCGAGAATCCTGAACAATCGCTCATTTTCCAGGAAGGCGCGCGTTTCTTGACAGCCAAAAGGCGCGCCATCATGTCACGCGCCATCAGCAAAACGAAGCAACAAAACAAGGAGTCGAAACGATGACGGTGAAAGTAATCTACAGCCCCTCCGTGAACCGGCTTGAAGGAGAACGGACATGAGCGGCGCTGAAGACAAGGTTCGGGATTTCTACGTCTCAGGGCTGCGCAATGCCCATGCCATGGAGACACAGGCGGTTCAGCTGCTGTCCCGCCAATTGGAGAGGCTGAAGAACTATCCGGCCGTGGAGGAGCAGATCCGTCGGCATCTCGCCGAGACTGAGAGCCAGAGGACACGGCTCGAGGAAGTGCTGACGGAGCTCAACGAATCATACTCTTCGTTGAAGGATACAGCGATGGGCCTGATCGGGAATATCGCCGCCCTGGGGCACACCCCGGCGCCGGACGAGATTTTGAAAAACAGTTTCGCCAATCTCGCTTTCGAGCATTACGAAATCGCGGCCTATAAATCGTTAATCACAATCGCGGACGCCGTCGGGCATGCCGGCGGTCTCGCCTCAGCGCGGGCCTCCCTACAGGAGGAGGAAGCGATGGCCAGGTGGATTGATGAACATATCTCCGATACGACGCTTCAGTTTCTGGGCCGAAAGCAGGCGGGGCTGAAGGCGGACCGCTAACCGTCTTTTTTCCACTGGTAGATGAACAGGTCGATCAGGATGGAGGGCTGTGCCAAGCAGGCGCGCACCTAAGAGCTCTGCCAGATCAGACTCGAAACGAACGCCACCAGAAACAGCGCCACCACAATCGCCGGTGCGATCATCCGTAGCAGCCGGAATGTCTGATTCTCGTGCCGGTACGTCATCGGGTCGTCGTTCTGTTTCATCGCCTGCTCACCCTCCAACCGGAATGGCTTGCGCCAGCCGGACGGTTCCGGTCAGGCGAGCTGCGGCCCGCCCTTCCCTCCCTTCCGGCTGGCCTCGTATTGCCCTTATTGCAGCAAAGTCGGCTGCATGGTCATCCCCGGCATGCCCGGCATCACCTGCATCCCCGGTAGCATGGTCAGATCGGCGAGCTGATGGAACATCCAGACGGTCAGGCCGATGGTGAGAATGAACAACGGCACCGTCAGCACCAGTGACACGCTCTTCCAGATGTTATGCAGCGCGATGTTCAGGCCGAAGAAGAGGAAGCATTGCGCGAACAGCGCCACCATGGCCAGCGCGGAAATGGCGCCAAGCAGCTTGAGCGGCGGCAAAGCGTGCTGTTCGGTCAGCAGCAGTGCCGCCAGCAGCAGCAGCAGCGACATCACGAAGCCGACGGTGTAGCCGGTGAAACTCGCCTGCTGCACTTCCGGGTGCAGCACGGGATCGGAGTGGTGCGCGGCCATTAGATGGTCCCCTTGAGGTAAACGAAGACATAGACGCAAACCCAGACCGAGGCCTGGAACTGCCAGAACAGGCGCAGGTTGAGCAGCTGCGCCACCACCGCCGTCGAGAGCCCGAAGCGCAGCACCTGCACCAGCATCACCAGCATCCACAGAAGGCCGAAAGCCATGTGCAGCCCGTGCGAGGCGATGAGCACGAAGAAGGCGGAGAGGAAGCCGCTGGTATCCGGGGTCGCGCCGGTGTGGACCAGGCTGGCGAAATCCGCCAGCTCCAGCCCGATGAACACGGCGCCGAGGACGATGGCGACGGCCATGCCAGCGATCAGCCCGGCGCGGCTGCCGCGCTTCAGCGCGACCGTGGCGAGGCTGTAGGCGAAGACGCTGGAGAGCACCGCGAGCGTCTGCCAGGTGGCGGCGATGGGATGCACCACCTGGGCTTCCACGGGGCCGCCGGCCATGTTCATGGCGTGGTCCAGCACGGCATAGGCGGCGAAGAGCCCGGCAAAAAGCAGCGCGTCGCTCAGCATGTACAGCCAGAACCCGAAGGTCTTGGCGCTGATCACGTCATGTTCTTCATGCCCGTAATGCCAGAGCGGCGGCATTTTGCCGTCTCTGATGATGTTGCCGTCCATTAGTGCGCCTCCGCTTCGGTCAGGTGCCGCGTTTCGGTGATCATGCCGAGTTCGGCCAGGTGCTGCGTTTCGGTGATGATGCTGAGCGGCTCGTCGGCGCCCTCCAGCTTCGCCAGCGTCTCGGCGGACACGATATAACCGGGATCACGCGCAAACGAGCGGTAGATCACCACGGCGATAATTGCGAGCAGCGAGAAACCGGCCATCCACCAGATCCGCCAGACCAGGCCGAAGCCGAAGCCGAAGGCGAGGATGCCGATGAGCAACGGCACGACGGTGTTGTTCGGCATGTGGAAGTCCTCGAAACGCGAGGGCCGCACGCCGGCGACGTTGTTGGCATAGCGCCAGCTCAGCTCGTCGCGCGTGTTCACCTGCGGGGTCACCGCGAAGTTATAGAACGGCACCGGGGAATGCGTGAGCCATTCCAGCGTGCGCGACGTGCCCCAGGCATCCGCGCCGACCCGGTTCTTCGCGCGGTCGCGGATGCTGACATACAGCATTTTCGCAAAGTAGTAGCAGGAGAGCGTATAGATACCGATGCCGATCTCCTCGGTCACGAGGGCTGGCATCCATTGCGTGTCGTACAGATAGTCCAGACGCCGCGTTTCGCCCATGAAGCCAAGCGCGAACATCGCGATGAACAGCACCGCGGTGCCGAGGCTGAAGGTGTAGAAGAACATCTTGCCGCTGCGCTCATCCAGGCGGAAGCCGAAGACTTTCGGGAACCAGTAGCCAGTGGCGGCGAAAATCGAATAAGCGATCAGCAGCACCATGCAATGGAAATGCGCGATCACGAACACGCTGTTATGCACGGTGTAGTTCACCGCCGGGATCGCCAGCATCATGCCGGTCAGCCCGCCGATGAGCAGCAGGAACAAAGCGCCGACCGCCCACAGCATCGGCGCGGTGAAGGTCAGGCGGCCGCGATAGAGGGTGAAGAGCCAGTTGAACACTTTCACGCCCGTCGGAATACCGACCAGCATCGTCGCCACCGAGAAGAAAGTGTTGACGTAAGGCCCAGCCCCCATGGTGAAGAAATGGTGCAGCCACACCGTCCAGGAAATCCCGGCAATGGCGAAGGTCGCGGCCACCATGGTGATGTAGCCGAACAACGGTTTTTCGGCGAAGGTCGGAATGACTTCAGAGATAATGCCGAAGGCCGGCAGCACCAGGAAGTACACTTCGGGATGCCCCCAGATCCAGAACAGGTTGGTGTAGAGCATCAGGTCGCCGCCCATGCCGGCGGTGAAAAAATGCGTGCCGAGGTAGCGGTCCGCGCCCAGCAAAGCCAGCGCCACGCCAAGGATCGGGAACGAGGTCAGGCCGATGATGTTGGTCGACAGCGTCGTCCAGGTGAAAATCGGCAGACGGTCCCAGCGCATGCCGGGGGCGCGCATGCCGACAATCGTGGCGATCATGTTGATCGCGTTCAGGGTCGTGCCAATGCTCGAAATCTGGATCGCCCAGAGCCAGTAGTCGACACCGACGCTCGGGCTGAAGGGCACTTCCGTGAGCGGGGCCAGGCCGACCCAGCCGGCGGTAGAGAAGTCACCGATGAACAGCGAGGCCATGACCAGCATGGCGCCGACCGCGGTGAGCCAGAGGCTGACTGCGTTCATCATCGGGAAGGCCATGTCGCGGGCGCCGATTTGCAGCGGCACAATGATGTTGCCGAGCCCGGTGAGGATCGGGGTGACCGCGAAAATGATCATCAGCGTGCCGTGCGAGCTGTAGATCTGGTCGAAATGCTCCGGCGGCAAATAGCCGTGCGCCGCGCCGAGATAGCCCAGCGACTTCGGGCCGTCGGCCATCACCTGCTGAGTGCGGATCATCATCCCGTCGACAAAGCCGCGGAACATCATGACCAGGCCGAGCAGGATGTACATGATGCCGATCTTCTTGTGATCGACGGTGGTCAGCCATTCGCGGAAAAGATAGCCGACTTTGCGGTAATACAGCACAGGCACGACGATCATGAGCCCGGCGACGACCGAGAAGGCGAACGCGAAGAGAATGATCGGGTTGGTATAGGGAATTGAATCGAGGGTCAGCCTGCCAAATAGCGGCGACCACGGACCTGGCACATGAACGAACACGGTGTAGACCTTTCTAGGCGTCTAGGGTGCGTTGGTGAATGAGGATGTTGTCAGGAACGGGCCGGGCCCGCCTGCGTCGCGGCGGCCTTCGCCGGGACCGGGATCGGGAGTTCCGCCGGAACCGGATAGACCACGCCTTGCAGCGCCGCGTGGTAGACCTCCTCAAACAAATCCGGATCCACACCGGAGAAATAGGCCGGCTTGGCGCCGACATTCACGGTCGGCCGCGCCAGTTGGCGGAACTGTGCATAGTCCAGCTTGTGCGGCGAGGCTTGGGTCTGGCTGACCCAGGAAGCGAAATCCGACGGGGCGACGATGCGCGTGGAAAACTGCATCCAGGAGAAGCCCTCGCCGCTGAAATCGGCCGAGTAGCCCTCGTAATTCCCCACCCGGTTGACCGCGAAGGCATCCTTCGTGCGCATGCCTGGCATGACATCAATCATCGGCGCGACCTGCGGAATGAAGAAGTCGTTGACCACGCTGGCTGAGGTCAGCCGCAGATCCACGACCCGGCCTTGCGGCACCACCAGATCATCGATGGTCGCGATCCCCTGCTGCGGGTAGATGAACAGCCATTGCCAGTCGGTGGTGACCACGTCCACCTGCAGCGGCGCGTCCGCGGCGGCGGACTTCGCCAGCACGCTCGGCTTGTAGGGGTTCACCAGCATGGCGCTCTGGTAGGAATAATAGCCAAGGACGACGACGATGATGAGCGGCACGCCCCACATCAGCAGTTCCAGGCTGAGCGAGTGCGACCAGTTCGGGTCGTAGGCCGCGTTGCGTGACTTGCGGTAGCGCCACAGGAACAGTGCGATCATGAAGGTGATCGGCAGGATGATCAGCAACATCACGGCGACGTCGACGATCGTGTAGTGCCACTCCACATTGGCAATCGAGTCGGCAGGATGGAACAGGCGGTATTGCACGGTCGAGCAGCCAGACAGGAACAAGGCTGAGAGAAACAGGAACGGCCGTGAAAACAAAGCGACACTTCGGCGCCGTGACGATATCATTTTTAGTCCACCCTAATCGGTTCTAGCGTAGCAACTCAGTACGTCGGCAGAATGCCCTTCCCGCCGTTGCCGATCAAGCCGGCAGACAGAAGAGTCTCCTTTCGCAACGTGCCAAAAAGCTATACTACCAATACGTATAGAAATATTAACTTTAAATAACAGTTTCTTGAGTGTATAGCTCGTTTGCGTCCGCCAGCACAGCGACAATAGGCCCTTCCTCTTCGAGGCCAGCAGGACAATAGGACAAGCCTTCATATCGTAACGGTCAGACTCAGTGCGCTTATGATCTATTCCGGCGGGGCACACATCCTTAAATATGCGCCTCGGTTTGCAAGGACGCGCTCGTTCGTTTTCTCTCCTTGTTCCCGCTGGATGCAGTAGCATCAGGCGGTTTCAGTGCGGAGGAAATGCGAATGAACAACCCAAACGCACCATTGAAGCGGGCTGCGGCGTTTTGCGCGCGCTTCGGTATGCAGGTGCCCATACTCGAAGCGCCGATGGCTGGTGCTTGCCCGGCGAGCCTGGCGATTGCAGTCGCCAATGCCGGTGGCATGGGTGCCATGGGGGCGCTGCTTTCAACGCCGGCGGAAATTGCCGCTTGGGCCGCGGAATTCCGCGCGGCAAGCGACGGCGCGTTTCAGCTCAATCTTTGGGTGCCGGATCCGCCCCCCAAACGAGACGCGGCGCACGAGGCGGACATCAGGGCCTTTCTCAGCAAATGGGGGCCGGAGGTTCCCGAGGCGGCGGGAGATGCCCGCCCCCCGGATTTCTCGGCACAGTGCGAGGCCTTCCTCGCGGCGCGGCCGACCGTGATCTCATCGATCATGGGCTTGTTTCCCGCGGCATTCGTCGCCGCCATTAAGGAACGTGGGATCGCCTGGTTTGCGTGCGCGACCACGCTCGCTGAGGCGCGGGCGGCGGAAGCGGCCGGGGCGGATGCGATTGTCGTCCAAGGCGCAGAGGCGGGCGGCCATCGGGGCTCGTTCGATGCGGTCGCGGCCGAGCGTAACGCCATTGGTCTGTTCGCGCTCTTGCCACGCATCACCGCCAACGTGTCGGTCCCGGTGATCGCGACCGGCGGCATCGGCGACGGGCGGGGCTTGGCGGCGGCATTGGCGCTCGGCGCGAGCGCCGTCCAGATGGGGACTGTGTTTCTGCGCTGCCCGGAGGCCCGAACCAACGCAGCGTGGGCAAATGCCCTGGAGGCGCTCGAACCGGAGAGGACGGTGCTGACGCGCGCCTTTAGCGGCCGGGCCGGGCGCTCGCTCGCCACCCGCTATGTCGAGGCTGCCGCGGCAGCCGACGCCCCGGCGCCGGCACCTTATCCGGTGCAGCGCGGCCTCTCGGCGGCCATGCGGGCCGAGGCGGCGCGCCAAGGAGATCTCCAGCGAATGCAGGCCTGGGCGGGCCAATCCGCCTGGCTCGCGTCGCCGAGACCAGCCGGGGCGATCGTGCGCGAGGCGTGGGCGGAGGCTCAACGGATTTTCGGCGGCTAGACTGGGCCGTGCTGGTTCACCGCCTCAGGCCCAAAGTCAAAAAAGTTTTTGCGCCGCTTTTTTCAAAAAGCGGCCCCTTTCTTCCCCAAGGCCGTTCGTTACGCCACAAGACCATCCACAGAATTCGGGATAAGCTTGTGGACGATCCCTGTATGAGGCTGAACTTACCGCTATTTGCCTCAGCCCCTATCGATTTCAGGGGCCCTTACAGGCCGATCACCATGCCGTCATAGCCAGGCTCGATCCCAGGCGGCAGAATGGCCCGCAGCGCCTGATAGTCCATGTCCGGCCCCATATGGGTCAGGATCGTCCGCTTCGGCCGCAAGTGTTCGACCCAGGCCAAGACCTGGCCGAGGCTCGCATGGGTCGGGTGTTTTTCGGCGCGGGTGAAACAATCCACCACGAACAGGTCGAGCCCCGTCAGCGCGCCCAAGGCCGCCTCGTCGAGATGCGTCACATCCGTGCAATAGGCGAAGTCTTGCACCCGCAGGCCAAGGCTCCGGCTATAGCCGTGGTCCTGGTCGATCAGCTTCACCTGCATCCCCAAAATCGACACGGTCTGGCCGGGGGCAATTTCCTCGGCTTCCAACACCGGCCGGGAGAAGAAGCCGCCATTGAACGGCTTGAAGGCATAGTCGAAACGCTGCCGCAGCTCCGCCCAAATCTCGCTCGTCGCATAGGCCGGCATCGCCCGGCCGATGATCCGGTTGAGGATGCGGATTTCGTCCAGGCCGGCGATGTGGTCGGCATGCGCATGCGTGTAGAGCACGGCGTCGACCCGGCCGATGCCCGCGCCGGTTAGTTGCTGCCGCAGGTCTGGCGGTGTGTCGACCAGCAGCCGTTTCTGGTCATCGGTTTCGATCACGATGCTCGAACGCGTGCGGCGGTTGCGCGGCTCGGCCGGGTCGAGCTGCCCCCAATCGCCGAACCCATCGGCGCCGCCGATCTGCGGCGAACCGGCGGACCCGCCGACGCCGAGGAGCGTGACCTTCACGCTGCCTTCCGGAAAAGTTTCCTGAAATTGGCCGTCGTCAGCTCGGCAATGGCTTCGGGTGACATTCCTTTGACCTCTCCCAGAACTTTGGCCGTATGCGCGGTATAGGCCGGCTCGTTGCGTTTACCACGGAACGGCACCGGCGCGAGATAGGGCGCATCCGTCTCCACCAGCAGCCTCTCGGGCGGCACGATGGCGGCGATGTCGCGGATTTCCTGTGATTTCGGGAAGGTCAGGATCCCGGAGAAGGAGATGTAGCCGCCCATTTCGAGCGCCGCCTCCGCCAACGCGCGGCCGGAGGAAAAGCAGTGCAGCAGAAAATCGAAATGCCCCCTCGCCTGTTCCTCGGCCAGGATCCGCGCGATGTCCTCGTCGGCCGCCCGGGCATGGATGGCGAGCGGCAGGCCGGAGCGCTGCGCGGCGCGGATATTGGCGCGAAAATTCTGCTCCTGAATGTCGCGCGGCGCCTTGTCGTAAAAGTAGTCCAGGCCGGATTCGCCGATCCCGATCACCTTGGGATGCGCGGCCAGCGCCGCGATGGCCTCAGGTTCGGCCACCGGCAATTCGTCCGCCGCATGGTTCGGGTGGACCCCGACGCAGGCCCACACATTCTCAAATTTTTCCGCAATTTCAATAGCTTCGCGCGACTGGCTCAGCGTCACGCCAATGGTCACCATCTCACCGACGCCGGCGGCGCGGGCGCGCTCGATCACCTGCGCCTGCTCGCCCGGCTGGTTGAAATAGTCCAGATGGCAATGAGAATCGATTAACATCAGCTACTTACGAAGCTTCCATAATGCGAGGGAACAAGCCGGCCGGGGCCGGCAACGGCGTACCTTCGGCCAAAGGCGCATCCAGCGCGGCGATCTGCCGGGCCTCGGGGGCGACGCCCAACTGGTCCAGCAATTTGCCCATGCTGTCCGGCATGAAAGGTTGCAGCAGCACCGCCACCGTGCGCAGCACGGAAGCCAGCACATACAGCACCGTAAGCATGCGCACCGGATCGGTCTTTTTCAGCGTCCAGGGTGCCTGGTGGTCGATATAAGCATCGGCGGCGCGGATCAGTTTCCACACCTCTTCCAGCGCCTCATGGAAAGCGAGGCGGTTGATCGCCCCCCTCACCTTTTCCGGCAGCGCCTCGGCGGTGGCCAGCAGCGCATGGTCGGCCTCATGCAGCGTGCCGCGCGGCGGCACCACGCCGCCGGCATTCTTGGCGATGAAAGAGAGCGTGCGCTGGGCCAGATTGCCAAGCCCGTTGGCCAGCTCGGCATTGATGCGCGCGATCAGCGCGCGGCGGGAGAAGTCGCCGTCATTGCCGAAGGGCACTTCGCGCAGCAGGAAGAAGCGCACCTGGTCGAGCCCGAACGTCGCCACCAGCGGCCGCACATCGATGAAATTGCCGGTCGACTTGCTCATCTTTTCGCCCTCGACCGTCCACCAGCCATGCGAGAACACGCGCTTGGGCAAGGGCAGACCAGCAGCCATGAGGAAGGCCGGCCAATAGACGGCGTGGAAGCGGATGATTTCCTTGCCCACCAGATGCAGGTCGGCCGGCCAGAAGGCCGCACGCGGCGCGGCTTCATCCGGGTAGCCGGTGGCGGTGAGATAATTCACCAGCGCGTCCAGCCACACATACATCACATGCTGCTCGTCCCCCGGCACCGGA
>DATJHR010000121.1:0-24354 GCA_035493735.1 Acidocella sp. | reverse complement strand
CACCGTTCGCATGGTTCGACCGGTAACCGCCAGGATCCCGGCAAGACGTTCAAGAACAAGAAGATGGCCGGCCATCTCGGCCAGGAGCGCGTGACCACGCTGAACCTCACGGTCGCCGGCATCGACGAGGCGCGCAACCTGGTTCTCGTGCAGGGTGCGGTTCCCGGTTCCAAGGGCGGCTACGTTATGCTGCGCGACGCGATCAAGAAAACCCGGCCGGCGGACGCCGCCTATCCTGCCGCGGTGAAGGGCTGAGCCGATGAAACTGGATGTTTATGATTTTGACGCGAAGGCCGCCGGCAGCGCAGAGCTGCCGGACGAGATTTTCGCCGTCACCCCGCGCGTCGACGTCATGGCGCGGGTGATTCACTGGCAGCTGGCCAAGCGCCGCGCCGGTACGCACAAGGTCAAGGGCATGGGTGAGGTCTCCGGCACCACCCGCAAGCCCTATAAGCAGAAGGGCACGGGCAATGCCCGCCAGGGCTCGCTGCGCGCGCCGCAGTTCCGCACCGGTGGCGCCGTGCATGGTCCGGTCGTGCGCGACCATGGCTATTCGCTGAACAAGAAGGTCCGCCGCCTCGGCCTGGTTTCCGCGCTGTCGCAGAAGGCCGCCGCGGGCAAGCTGGTGATCCTGGACGCCGTCGGCGCCGTGGAGAAGACCAAGGATGTCGCCGCGAAGGTGAAGAAGTTCGGCTGGAGCTCGGCGCTGATCGTCGATGCCGCCGTCGAAGAGAAATTCCTGCTCGCCAGCCGCAACGTGCATGGGCTGGATATTCTGCCGGTGGTCGGTGCGAATGTGTACGACATCGTGCAGCACGACGTGCTGGTGATCACCAAGGCTGCCATCGACGGTTTGAAGGAGCGCCTGGCATGAGCACCGTGAAGATTTCCCAGGAGCGCATGTACGAAGTCGTGCGCGCCCCGCACATCACCGAGAAGGGCACGCTGCTCTCCGAGAAGAACCAGTTCGTGTTCAAGGTGGCCGCTGACGCCACCAAGCCGGAGATCAAGGCCGCCATCGAGGGGCTGTTCAACGTGAAGGTTACCGGCGTGAACACGCTGATCACCAAGGGCAAGACCAAGCGGTTCAAGGGCCGTCCGGGTCAGCGTTCTGACGTGAAAAAGGCGTTCGTGACTCTGGCGGAAGGCCAGAGCATCGATTTCTCCACCGGTCTGGCATAAGGCATCGGTTCGATGGCACTGAAACATTTCAATCCAGTCACGGCGAGCCTTCGCGGCACCGTGCTGATCGACCGCAGCGAGCTGTGGAAGGGCAAGCCCGTCAAAGGGTTGACCGAGGGTAAGCACTCCACCGGTGGCCGCAACAATCATGGCCGCATCACCAGCCGTTTCCGCGGCGGTGGACACAAGCAGGCTTACCGTCTGGTCGACTTCAAGCGCCGCAAATTCGATGTCGCCGCGACCGTCGAGCGCCTGGAATATGACCCGAACCGCACCGCCTTCATCGCGCTGATCAAGTATGCCGATGGTGAGCTGTCCTACATTCTGGCGCCGCAGCGCCTGAAGGTCGGCGATCCGGTGATTTCCGGCGCGCGCGCCGATATCAAGCCGGGCAACGCGATGCCGCTCGCGGCGATTCCCGTGGGCACGATCATCCACAATATCGAGCTGAAGATCGGCGCCGGCGGCAAGCTGGCCCGTTCGGCCGGCACCTTCGCGCAGCTGGTCGGCAAGGACCAGGGCTATGCGCAGGTCAAGCTGATGTCCGGCGAGCTGCGCGTGGTGCGCGCCGAGTGCATGGCGACGATCGGCGCGGTGTCGAACGCCGACCACCAGAACGAGCAGATCGGCAAGGCCGGTCGCAATCGCTGGCTGGGCCGCAAGCCGCATAACCGCGGTGTGGTGATGAACCCGGTCGACCATCCGCATGGTGGTGGTGAAGGCCGTACCTCCGGTGGCCGTCATCCGGTCACGCCGTGGGGCGTGCCGACCAAGGGTTACAAGACACGTAGCAATAAACGTACGGATGATCTCATCATCCGCCGCGCGAAGAGCCGGAAGGACTGATCGATGTCGCGTTCTGTTTGGAAAGGCCCGTTCGTCGACGGGTATCTGTTGGGCAAGGCGGAAGCCGCCCGGGCTTCCGGCCGCAACGAGATCATCAAGATCTGGTCGCGCCGCTCGACCATCCTGCCGCAATTCGTCGGCCTGACCTTTGGCGTCTACAACGGCCGGAAGTTCCTGCCGGTGCAAGTGACCGAGAACATGGTTGGCCACAAGTTTGGTGAATTCTCCCCGACCCGGACCTTCACCGGTCACTCGGCGGACAAGAAAGCGAAGCGGGGCTAACCATGAGCAAACCGAAAGCTGCCCGTGGCCTGGAAGACTTCCAGGCACAGGCCATCACCCGCAACATTCGCGTCAGCCCGCGCAAGCTGAACTTGGTCGCGGAATCGATCCGCAACCTGCCGGCCGAGCGCGCCCTGGCTGATCTTACCTTCAGCAAGCGCCGCGTCGCCAAGCAGGTCAAGAAGACGCTGGAAAGCGCAATCGCGAATGCCGAGAACAACCACCAGCTCGACGTTGACAAGCTCGTCGTCAAGCTGGCCGAGGTGGGCCGCGGCATTCTCATGAAGCGCTTCCATGCCCGTGGCCGTGGCCGGTCTGCGACCGTGGAGAAGTGGTTCAGCCACCTCAAGATCGTGGTTGAGGAGCGTGAGCCGGCGGCGAAGCCGATGCGCGATGCCCGCCCGGGTCACAAGAAGTCTGAAACTGCGAAATCCGCTGGGGAGGCCGCGTAATATGGGTCACAAGATCAATCCGATCGGCTTGCGCCTCGGCATCACCCGCACCTGGGACAGCCGCTGGTACGCCGGCAAGGACTACGCCAAACTGCTGCATGACGATCTGAAGCTGCGCAGCCATCTGCGCGCCAAGCTGGCGCAGGCCGGCGTGTCGAAGGTCGTCATCGAGCGCCCGGCGAAGAAGCCGCGCGTGACCATCTATGCCGCCCGTCCGGGCGTGGTGATCGGCAAGAAGGGCCAGGACATCGACACGCTGCGCAAGGAGCTGTCGGGCATGGCCAAGGCCGATGTCTCGCTCAACATCATGGAGATCCGCAAGCCGGAGATCGATGCGACGCTGGTCGCCGAGAACATCGCGCAGCAGCTGGAGCGCCGCGTGGCGTTCCGCCGGGCGATGAAGCGCGCCGTGCAGTCGGCGATGCGCCTGGGCGCGCAGGGCATCAAGATCACCTGCGGCGGCCGTCTCGGCGGCGCCGAGATCGCCCGCGTCGAATGGTATCGTGAAGGCCGCGTGCCGCTGCACACGCTGCGCGCCGACCTTGATTATGGCATCGCCACCGCGAAGACGACCTACGGCACTTGCGGCGTGAAGGTGTGGATCTTCAAGGGCGAAATCATGGTGCAGGATCCGCTGGCGCAGGACAAGCGCGCGGCCGAGCAAGCACCGCAGCGCTAAGGATTAACCGACCATGATGTCCCCAAAGCGTACCAAGTTCCGTAAAGCCCACAAGGGCCGTATCCACGGCAATGCCAAGGGCAATACGCAGCTTAATTTCGGTGCCTTCGGCCTGAAGGCGCTGGAGCCGGAGCGGATCACCGCGCGGCAGATCGAGTCCGCCCGTCGCGCCATCACCCGCGCGATGAAGCGTGCCGGCCGCGTGTGGATCCGCATTTTCCCCGACCTGCCGGTCTCCACCAAGCCCGCCGAAGTGCGTATGGGCTCCGGTAAGGGCAGCCCGGAATTCTGGGTGGCCCGCGTGCAGCCCGGCCGGATCATGTTCGAGATCGACGGCGTCGCCGAGCCGCTGGCCCGTGAGGCGCTGGCGCTGGGTGCGGCCAAGCTGCCGATCAAGACCAAGTTCATCACCCGTATCGGCGAGGCCTGAGATGACCACTGCTAGCGACATCCGGGCAAAAACGCCGGACGAACTGAACGCCATGCTCCTCGATCTGCGCAAGGAGCAGTTTAACCTGCGCTTCCAGCGTGCCACGGGGCAGCAGGAAAATACCAGCCGCGTGCGTGCGGTGCGGCGCGACATTGCGCGGGTGAAGACGATTCTGGCCGAGCGCGCGCGTTCGGCTGTGAAGGGTTAAGAGGGTACCATGCCGAAACGTGTTCTGACCGGGCGGGTGGTGAGCGACAAGATGGACAAGACGATCACCGTGCTTGTCGAGCGTCGCGTCATGCATCCGCTGTACAAGAAGTTCATTCGCCGCTCGAAGAAGTACGCGGCGCATGACGAGATGAATGTTTGCGTGGAGGGGGATCTGGTGCGCATCGAGGAATGCGCGCCGATCAGCCGCCGCAAGACCTGGGTGGTGACCGAGCGCAACGGTTCCGCTCTCACAGACGGCCAGGCCGGCTGAGGGAAGGGGCAAGTAGATGATTATCGTAGAGTCCAACCTTGACGTCGCCGATAACTCGGGTGCGCGCCGCGTGCAGTGCATCAAGGTGCTCGGCGGCTCCAAGCGCAAGACCGCTTCGGTCGGCGACGTGATCGTGGTGTCGGTGAAAGACGCCATTCCCCGTGGCAAGGTGAAGAAGGGCGATGTGCACCAGGCCGTGGTGGTTCGTACCGCCTTTGCCGTGCGCCGTCCCGATGGCAGCGCCATCCGCTTCGACCGCAATGCCGCGGTGCTGATCAACAAGCAGATGGAGCCGATCGGCACGCGTATCTTCGGGCCCGTGGTGCGTGAGCTGCGCGCCAAGAAGTTCATGAAGATCATCAGCCTGGCGCCGGAGGTGCTGTAACATGGCCGCTCGTATCAAGAAGGGCGACAAGGTCCTGGTGATTTCCGGCGCTTCCAAGGGCGTGCGCGGCGAAGTGCTGCGCGTGCTGCCGAAGGAAGAGCGCGCCGTGGTGCAGGGCGTGGCCGTGGCCAAGCGTCACACCAAGCCGCGCGGCATGGGCCAGCCCGGCGGGATCGTGGAGCAGGAAGCCGCCGTGCACATGTCCAATCTGGCGCTGATCGACCCGAGCACGGATAAGCCGACCAAGGTTGGTTTCCGCGTTCTCGATGGTGGCCGCAAAGTTCGCGTCGCTCGCAAGAGCGGTACGGCGATTGATGGCTGAGGAGGCCGCAATGAGTGAAGCGAAAGCCCTGCCGCGCATGCAGGCCCACTACCGCGATGTGGTCCGCGCGCAGCTGCTGAAGGAATTTGCCTACAAGAATCCGCTCGAGGTGCCGAGCCTCGAAAAGATCGTCATTAACATGGGCGTCGGTGAAGCCGCGGCTGACCAGAAGAAGCTCGACGCCGCCCTGGCCGAGCTGACGCTGATCGCCGGGCAGAAGCCGGTCAAGACGCTCGCCAAGAAGGCGATCGCGGGCTTCAAGATCCGCGCCGGTCTGCCGATCGGCTGCAAGGTGACGCTGCGCAAGGCGCGGATGTACGAATTCCTCGACCGTCTGGTGACGATCGCCCTGCCGCGCGTGCGTGACTTCCGTGGCATTCCCAATAATAAGGGGTTCGACGGGCGCGGTAACTTTGCTATGGGCCTCAAGGAACAGATTATTTTCCCTGAGATCGTCTATGACAAGGTCGATGCGATCCGTGGCATGGACATCATCTTCGTGACCACCGCGAAGACTGATGCCGAGGCCAAGGCGCTGCTCAAAGGGTTCAATCTGCCGTTCGCAAAGTAAGCGGGCGGTTTGTGAAGGTTTGGAAAACGGCTGGGATGTTCCAGCAGGTTCCGGAGGGGTACCAAAAGTATGGCTAAGACATCGCAGGTCAACAGAAACGGCAAGCGGGAACGCATGGCCGCGCGCGACAAGGACAAGCGCGCCACGCTGAAGGCGACGATCATGGATCGCACGCTGCCGGTGGAAGACCGTTTTGAGGCCAGCCTGAAGCTGGCGCAGCTGCCGCGCAACGGCGCCAAGGTGCGCGTGCGTCTGCGTTGCGAGCTGACCGGCCGCGCCCGCGGCAATTATCGCAAGTTCAAGCTGTGCCGCGTCGCGTTCCGCGATCTGGCGAGCACCGGGCAGATCCCCGGTGTCGTCAAGGCCAGCTGGTAAGGAGTTAGGACGAAACCATGTCGATGTCCGATCCGCTGGGCGATATGCTCACCCGCATCCGGAACGCCCAGCATGCGCGCTTGAGCGTGTGCGTGGCCCCGGCCTCCAACCTGCGTGCCAACGTGCTGGACGTGCTGAAGCGCGAAGGCTTCATCCGCGGTTTCACCCGCGAGGAAGTCCGCACCGGCGTCAGCCAGCTGCGTATTGAGCTGAAATACAGCGAAGGCCAGCCGGTGATCAAAGAGATCAGCCGCGTGTCCCGTCCGGGCCGCCGCGTCTACTCCAAGATCAAGGAACTGCCGCGCGTTTATTCCGGTCTGGGCATTTCCATCCTCTCCACGCCGCGCGGCGTGATGAGCGATGTCGAGGCCCGCGCTGCCAATGTCGGCGGCGAAGTTCTCTGCCGCGTCTTCTAAGGGAGAGAAAGCAATGTCACGCGTTGGCAAATATCCTGTCGAAGTCCCGGCCGGCGTCACCATGGCGCTCGCCGGCAACGTCCTGACCGCCAAGGGCAAGCTTGGCGAACTCAAGCTCGAGCTGACCGACAAGGTCGAGACCAAGATCGATGGTAACAAGGTCACGGTCACGCCGAAGTCCAAGGAAAGCGCCGCCCGCATGATGTGGGGCACCACCCGCGCCAACATCGCGAACATGGTGAAGGGCGTTTCCGTCGGTTATGCGAAGACGCTGGAGATCACCGGTACCGGTTACCGCGCCGCGGTGCAGGGCAAGAACCTGGTGGTCAATCTCGGCTTCTCCCATGATGTCGTTTACGAAATCCCGGCGGGAATCAAGATCACTTGCGAACGTCCGACCGCGATCAAGGTCGAGGGTGTGGACAAGCGCCAGGTGGGCCAGGTCTGCGCCGAGCTGCGCGCTTACCGTCCGCCTGAGCCCTACAAGGGCAAGGGTGTGAAATTCGAGGGCGAGGCGATCCGCCGCAAAGAGGGTAAGAAGAAATAATGTCGACAAATCTGTTTCTGCAAACCCGCCGCAAGAAGCGTCTTCGCTACCAGCTGCGGCAGAAGGCCGGCACTCGCCCGCGTTTGTCGGTGTTCCGTTCCGGCAAGCATATCTATGCGCAGATCATCGACGACGCGGCGGGCCGGACGCTCGCTGCTGCCTCGACGCTCGACAAGGACCTGAAGGCGAGCTTGCGCACCGGTGCCGACAAGGAAGCTGCGGGCGCTGTCGGCAAGCTGATCGCCGAGCGCTGCAAGGCCGCCGGCGTCACCGCCGTGGTGTTCGACCGCGGGGCTTATCTCTATCATGGCCGGGTGAAAGCCCTGGCGGAGGCGGCCCGCGAGGGCGGCCTGGACTTCTAGGAGCAGAATTATGGCACGCGAAGCACGTGAAGGCGGCGGTGGCGGCAGGGGCCGTGAGCGCGAGCGCGACCGCGATCGGGAAGCCGATGACGGTCTCGTCGACAAGCTGGTGACCATCAACCGCGTGGCGAAAGTGGTGAAGGGCGGCCGTCGGTTCGCCTTTGCAGCGCTCGTCGTCGTGGGGGACCAGAAGGGCCGCGTCGGCTACGGCGCCGGCAAGGCGCGCGAGGTTCCCGAGGCGATCCGCAAGGCGACCGAACGCGCGAAAAAGACGATGATCCGCGTCCCCATGAAGGAAGGCCGCACGCTGCACCACGATATCCGTGGCCAGTTCGGCGCCGGTGAGGTGGTGATCCGCTCCGCGCCGGCCGGTACCGGCATCATCGCCGGCGGCCCGCTGCGCGCGGTGTTCGAGACGCTGGGCATCGGCGACGTGGTCGCCAAGTCGCTCGGCAGCCGCAACCCGCATAACATGGTGAAGGCGACCTTCGCGGCGCTGAGCGGCGTGACCAGCCCGCGCCTCGTGGCTTCGCGCCGCGGCAAGAAGGTGGCGGATCTGTTCGGCGCGGCGCCGAAGGAAGCCGCGGTGGAGGCGAGCGATGTCTGAGAAAATCCGCATCACCCAGGTGAAGTCCGGCAACGGGCAGAAGCCGGGCCAGCAGGCGACCCTGATCGGGCTCGGGCTGAACAAGATCAGCAAGAGCGTTGAAGTGGTGGCGACGCCGGAAGTGCGCGGCATGGTGAACAAGGTTGCTCACCTGCTCAAGGTAGAGGAGCTGGCGTAAGCCGGTTCAGGTAAGGTTCTGTCATGAAACTCAATGAAATTCGGGACAATCCCGGCGCCCGCCTGAAGTCCAAGCGGCTCGGCCGCGGCATCGGTTCCGGCAAGGGCAAGACCTCCGGCAAGGGTGTGAAGGGTCAGAAGGCCCGTGAAGGCGTGTCGCTGAACGGCTTCGAGGGTGGTCAGCTGCCGATCTACCGTCGTCTGCCGAAGCGCGGCTTCAACAACATCCATCGCAAGGAATATGCGCCCCTGAATCTCGGTACGCTGGAGGCGGCATGCGAGTCCGGCAAGCTGGATCCCAAGCAGCCGATCACCGAGGCGGTGCTGGCGCAGGCCGGCGTGGTGCGTCTGGCCAAGGTGAACGGTGTTCGCCTGCTGGCCAAGGGCACCATCACCCGCGCGCTCACCATCGAAGTGTCCGGCGCTTCGGCCGCCGCGGTCGCGGCGGTGGAGCAGGCCGGCGGTTCGGTGAAGACGCTGGTTGCCAAGGAAGAGGCATCGGCCGCCTGAGCCTATTGCCTGGACTATAGAAAATCCTGCACAATAGGCGCTGAATGAGCGGCGCTTGCCAGTCGCGCAAGTCGACGGGCAAGCGCCGTTTTTCTTGGAACAGAATAGAGACAAAGCATGGCATCGGCCGCAGAACAGATGGCAGCGAGCTTGAACCTAGGCGCGTTCGGCAAAGCCACGGAGTTGAAAAAGCGGATCTGGTTCACACTGGGCGCGCTGATCGTTTTCCGCCTGGGAACCTACATTCCCGTGCCGGGTATCGACGCCTCGGTGATGGCGCAGCAAATGTCGCAGAATGGCGGCGGCATCCTTGGCATGTTCAATATGTTCACCGGCGGCGCGCTGGGGCGCATGACCATTTTCGCGCTCAACGTCATGCCTTACATCAGCGCCAGCATCATCATCCAGCTGATGACGGCGGCGGTGCCGGCCCTTGAGGCCCTCAAGAAAGAGGGCGATTCCGGCCGCCAGAAAATCACCCAATATACCCGCTATCTCACGGTGCTGATTGCGGCGGTGCAGGCCTATGGCATTTCCGTCGGGCTCGCCGCGATGAAAACGCAACTCGGGCCGGCGGTGATCGACCCCGGGCTGATGTTTACCTTTACCTGCATCGTCTCCCTGGTCGGCGGTACGGTGTTCCTGATGTGGCTGGGCGAGCAGATCACCTCACGGGGCATCGGCAATGGCATGAGCCTGATCATTTTCGCGGGCATTGTCGCCAACCTGCCGGTGGCGGTGGCCAACCTGCTGGAACTCGGCCGCACCGGCGCGCTTTCGACCGTCTTCATCCTGGCCTTCCTGGTCATCGGCCTGGCGGTGATCGCCTTTGTCGTGTTCATGGAACGGGCGCAGCGCCGCATCCTGGTGCAGTATCCCAAGCGCCAGGTGGGCCAGAAAATGTTCGGCGGCGATTCGACGCACATGCCGCTCAAGGTGAACACCTCGGGCGTGATTCCGCCGATTTTCGCCAGTTCCCTGCTGTTGATCCCGGCGACGATCGTCGGCTTCTCGCATGGCGGGCCGGGCTGGCTGCAGTTCGTCGCGCATGAACTCAATCACGGCGAGCCGGGCTACATGATCCTGTTCGCCGCGCTGATCATTTTCTTCTCCTATTTCTACACTGCGGTGGTGTTCAATCCGGAGGAGACGGCGGACAATCTCAAGAAATATGGCGGGTTCATCCCTGGCATTCGTCCGGGCAGCAACACCGCGAAATATTTCGATACGGTGCTGACCCGGCTGACCACGATCGGCGCGGCCTATCTGTGCGTCGTCTGTCTGATGCCGGAATTCGTGCTGAGCAATTTCACGCTGCCTTTCTACCTGGGGGGGACGTCGCTGCTGATCATCGTCTCGGTCACCATGGACACGGTGGCGCAGATCCAGTCGCATCTGCTGGCGCACCAATATGAAGGTCTGATCCGGAGAAACCGCGGCAAGGGCCGCAAATAAGGGGGGATACGGTGCAGCTCATTCTGCTGGGCCCGCCGGGGGCCGGAAAAGGCACTCAATCGAAATTGTTGGAAACGCGCTACGGTGTGGCGCAAATTTCCACGGGAGACATGCTGCGCGCCGAGGTGAAGGCGGGAACGCCGATCGGGCTTGAGGCGAAAAGCATCATGGATGCCGGCAAGCTGGTTTCCGACGAGCTGATCATCCGCATGATCGGCGAGCGGATCGGCCGGCCGGACTGCGCCAAGGGGTTCATCCTCGACGGGTTCCCGCGCACCGTGCCGCAGGCCGAGGCGCTGGACCAACTGCTGCATAAAGCGGGCGTGGATCTCGACGCGGTGATCGAGCTGAAGGTGGATGAGGCGGCGCTGGTCGAGCGCATCAGCGGCCGTTTCACCTGCGCCAAATGCGGCGCCGGTTATCACGACAAGTTCAAGCAACCGCGCGTGGCGGGCGTTTGTGATGTCTGCGGGAGCACGGAATTCACCCGCCGCGCGGACGACAACGCCGAGACGGTGCACCAGCGCCTGCTTGCGTACAACGCCCAGACCGCGCCGATATTACCGTATTACCAAGCCAAGGGGCGCCTCTATACCGTTGACGGCATGGCCGACATGGAAGAGGTCGCCCAACAGATCGAAAATGTGCTGCGGCGGGTCGGCGTCGTGGCTGCGGCGTAAGTGGGGACGAATTGGTGAGATGAATTGCCCCTGCTCACGGAAATTTGATTGTTTGTCATTGACTCTGTTTGACCGACCGCTATAACCCGCTTTCGCGGCGCTCCCGATTGGGGCGCCGCAACTTGTTATGACCTCAGGAGAGACCTCGTGGCGCGTATTGCCGGCGTAAACATTCCCACGAATAAGCGTGTTCTGATCAGCCTTCGTTACATCTATGGCATCGGCCCGATGAAGGCTCGTGAAATTTGCACGGCACTCGGCATTCCGGATGAGCGCCGGGTCAACGAGCTGTCCGAGGACGAGGTGCTGCGCCTGCGTGAGCTCATCGACCGTGACTATCGCGTCGAGGGTGACCTGCGCCGCGAAAACGCGATGAACATCAAGCGCTTGATGGATCTCGGCTGCTATCGCGGGCTGCGCCACCGCAAGGGCTTGCCGGTTCGCGGCCAGCGCACCCACACCAACGCCCGTACCCGCAAGGGCAAGGCCGTTGCCATCGCCGGCAAGAAAAAAGTCACGAAGTAACCCTTCGCTCCTCCCGTCAGCAGTCACAGGAATATCGATATGGCGAAGCCCGCCTCCCGTCCCCGCAAAAAAGAACGCAAGAACATCATCTCCGGTGTTGCGCATGTTCTCGCCAGCTTCAACAACACCATGGTCAACATCACTGACGCGCAGGGCAACACCATTGCCTGGTCGTCCGCCGGCAGCCAGGGGTTCAAGGGCAGCCGTAAGTCCACGCCGTATGCGGCGCAGGTCGCCGCTGAGGATGCCGGTCGCAAGGCCCGCGAGCATGGCATGGAAATGCTCGAAGTCGAGGTCAGCGGCCCGGGTTCGGGACGTGAGAGCGCGCTGCGCGCCCTGCAGGCCGTCGGCTTCCAGATTTCCGCGATTCGTGACCTGACACCGATTCCGCATAACGGCTGCCGCCCGCGCAAGCGTCGCCGCGTCTGAGCCGGAACATATTTTAGATGTGAGGCCCGCCGCGAGCGCTCATCGCCGGGCCGGAGGTGTGAATGTTGAAAGAATCGAATTTGTCGCTGCAACGCAATTGGCAAATGCTGATTAAGCCGGAGCAGCTCGATATCGAGTTCGGCGCGGATACCGGGCGGGTGGCCACGATTGTTGCCGAACCGCTGGAGCGTGGCTTCGGCATGACGCTGGGCAACTCGCTGCGCCGCGTTTTGCTCTCCTCCCTGCAAGGGGCGGCTGTCACCGCGGTGCGGATCGACGGCGTGCTGCACGAATTCTCGACCCTCTCCGGCGTGCGCGAGGACGTGACCGACATCGTCCTGAACATCAAGCAGCTGGCCGTGCGCATGCATGGCGAGGGGCCGAAGCGCATGGTGCTGACCGCGACCGGCCCGTGCGAGGTCAAGGCCGGGCAGATCCAGGCCGGCCATGATATCGAGATCATGAACCCCGACCTCGTGCTTTGCACGCTCGATGACGGCGCCACGCTCGGCATGGAGTTCACCGTGAACGTCGGCCGCGGCTACGAGCCGGCTTCCGCCAACCGTCCGGAAGACGCGCCGATCGGGCTGATCCCGGTCGACGCGATCTATTCGCCGGTGCGCCGCGTCTCTTATCGCGTCGAGCAGACCCGCGTTGGCCAGGTCACCGACTATGACAAGCTGATCCTCCAGGTCGAGACCAACGGCGCGATCACGCCGGAGGACGCCGTGGCGCTGGCCGCGCGCATCCTGCAGGACCAGCTCGGCATGTTTGTGAACTTCGAGGAGCCGCAGCGTCTGCGACCCGAGGAGCCGCGCATCGAGCTGCCGTTCAATGCCAATCTGCTCCGCAAGGTGGACGAGCTCGAGCTCTCCGTGCGCAGCGCCAACTGCCTGAAGAACGACAACATCGTTTATATCGGCGATCTGGTGCAAAAGAGCGAACAAGAGATGCTGCGGACGCCGAATTTCGGCCGCAAATCTTTGAACGAAATCAAGGAAGTGTTGACGGCCATGGGGCTCTCCCTTGGCATGACCGTCGCCGATTGGCCGCCCGAGAATATCGAGGAACTGGCCAAGCGCTCGGACCAACCCTTCTAAAGAGCTAACAGGAAAAACTACCCATGCGTCACGGTCTTAGCGGTCGTAAACTCGGCGTCACCTCTTCCCATCGCGCTGCCATGTTCCGCAACATGGCGGTCGCGCTCATCAAGCATGAGCAGATCACCACCACCCTGCCGAAGGCCAAGGAATTGCGCCCGGTGGCGGAAAAGCTGATCACGCTCGGCAAGCGCGGCGGGCTGCATGCTCGGCGCCAGGCCTATAACCAGCTGCGGGACGAGACCATCGTCGCCAAGCTGTTCGAGTCGCTGGCCACCCGCTACAAGGCCCGCAATGGCGGCTATACCCGCGTGCTCAAGGCCGGTATGCGCCATGGCGATGCAGCGGACATGGCGGTGATCGAGCTGGTCGACCGCGACGTTTCCGCCAAGGGCCAGGATAGCGGGCCGAAGCCGGAAGTCGCCGCCGAGGCCGAGACCGAAGAGTAAGTTTGGCGACAGGCCAAAAGGAAGGGGGGCAAACCTGAGTTTGCCCCCCTTTTTTATTCGGAAGAAAGGGGCCGCTTTTTGAAAAAAGCGGCGCAAAAACTTTTGCTACTCTGGGCCGGTGGCCGTGAAACCAGCACGGCCCATAGTTAGCAAAGTTTTTTTGCTACTTTTTGTTCACAAAAAGTAGTTCTTTCTTGCTTTCTCTTGGCTTCAGAGCGGCTTGTGGGCGCGGTCGATCAGGCGGCTGAACAGGCCCGGTTTCTTTTCGACTTTCGGGGCGGCCTTCTTCGCGGCTTCCGCCTCGGCTTTGGCTTTGTCGTTCATCCACTCGTCAAAAGTCTTGCCGGCCTTGCGGGCGCGTTCCTGCTCATAGGCGAGCTGGCCCTTGCTGAGTTTCTTTTCGGTTGTGGTGGTCATGAAGGTCTCCCAGGCGGAAGCGTGAGGGCTGTAAGGCCGTCATGCTCCAGGCTTTTTGCACTGGCGGAACCTCGCAGAGCGGAGGTAAAAATTCAAGCGTTCCCGCGGCGCCGGAGCAGAAATCGGGCGAGCAGGCCGAGCGCTGCATAAATCACGATCCCGCTGACACCGAGCAGCCCCAGGGCCGCGAACATGCGCGGGATTTCCAGCCGGTAGCCGGCCTCAATGATGCTGTAGGCGAGACCGGAGGCGAAGCCGCCGGAGCCGGCGACGAATTCCGCCACCACCGCGCCTACCAGCGCCAGGGTGCCGGAAATGCGCAACCCGACGAGAAAGGCCGGCAAAGCCGAGGGCAGGCGAAGCAGCAACAAAATCTGCCAGCGGGAGGCGCCGTTCAGGCGGAACAGGTCGAGCAACTCCGGCGGTGTGGCGGCCAGCCCGGCGGCGGTGTTGGAGAGGATCGGGAAGAAGGCGACGATGGTGGCGCAGACCACGAGCGCGATGAAAGGCTGGTTGACCCAGATGATGATGAGCGGCGCGATCGCGACCACCGGGGTCACCTGCAGGATCACCGCCCAGGGCTGGATGGCGGCGCGGAAGAGCGGACTTGCCGCCATCGCGACCGCCAGTGTGACCCCGATCGCCGTGGCCGCCGCCAGGGCGGTGAGGGTCACGGTGAGCGTTGAGAGCAAGGCCGGGTCGAGCACGCGGTAGTCGCCGAGATAGGCGGCGCCGATGGCGAGTGGCCCGGGCAGCACGTAGGACGGCACGGCGAACGCCCAAACCGCCCCTTGCCAGAGGCCCAGGGCGATGAGGCCGAACAGGAAGGGCGCGGCGCGTTCGAGCGCATGATTGCCCATCAACTGTATTCTCGCTTTGTTTGGAGAAAGGAAAGTGGCCGCTTTTTGAAAAAAGCGGCGCAAAAACTTTTTTTCTGCTGGGCCATGGGCGGTGTCGGGGACAACGCCCATGGCCCAGAACAGCAAAGTTTTTTTGCTTCTTTTTGTTCACAAAAAGAAGCCTTCCTGTTTCGTTTCATGCCGGCATCACCCGCCGGAAGGTTGCCGTAATCTCGGCTACCAGCGCCGCATATTCCGGGCAGCCGCGGCGTTCCGGCCCGTCGGGTAGGGGGTTGCGAAAATCGGCGGCGATGCGCCCTGGCCGGGGCGACATCACGAGAATGCGGCTGGCAAGGAAGGCCGCCTCGTAGATCGAATGCGTCACGAACATGATGGTTTTGCCGGTCCGCTGCCACAGGGCGCGCAGGTCTTCCTGCAATTTGTGCCGGGTGAACTCGTCCAGCGCCGCGAAAGGCTCGTCCATCAACAGCAGCATCGGTGCGGAGATCAGGGCCCGGGCGATGGAGACGCGCATGCGCATGCCCCCGGAGAGGGTTTGCGGCATGGCTTGGGCGAAAGCGCCGAGCCCCACTTGCTCCAGCATCGCCGTGATGCCCGGCGCCGCTTGCGCCCGACTCACCCCGCGCAGGCGCAGCGGGAGGTAGACATTGCCCGCGACATCGGCCCAGGGCAGCAGAGTCGCGTCCTGGAACACAAAGCCGATTTCCCCCGGCCCCGGCTGCCTTCCGCCCTCCCAGCCGATCTTCCCCTCGCTCGGTGGTTCCAGGCCGGCCAGCAGGCGCAGCAGGGTCGATTTGCCGCAGCCCGACGGGCCCAGCAGCGCGACGAATTCTCCCGTGCCAATCTCGGCGGAAATGCCGTCCAGCGCGCGCAGCCCGTCAGGGAAGGTCTTGCCGACCCCATTGAGGGTGAACATTACTTCTTCAGGCCGAACCTGTGATCGACGAATTGCAGCGTATAGCCGGCCTGATAGTTCAGGGACGGATCATACATGCCGGCGGCGACCATCTGCGTGAAGAAGGATTTCCACCGCGCATCGGTCATGGCGTAGATGCCGAGCGTCTTGGTGTCGCCGGAATCGACGATGCCGCGCGCCTTCAGCTGCTCATAGCCGTATTGCATCAGGGCCGGCGTCATATCCGGATTGGCTTGCTGGATGGCGGCGAAGGCCGGTGCGGGATTGCCGTAAAGATACTCATACCACCCTTCCGCCGAGGCATCGATGAAACGCTGAACCAGGCCGGGATCGGTTTTCACCAGCTTGTCTGACGTGGCGATCAGGCTGGCATAGCCGTTGAAGCCGGAGTCGGGCAGCATCATGACCACCGGCCATTGCCCGGTCTTGGCGTGGATGAGAAACGGCTCGTCGGTCACATAGGCTTCCTGGATGTCGTGCTTGTTGGCGAAATACGGCGCCAGGCTGAAGCCGTAGGGACGCAGCTGGGCGTCGGAATAGCCGTATTTGGCTTTCAGATAGTTCCACCAGCTGGCGCGGGTATCGGCGGAGACCGCGATCGGCTTGCCTTTCAGCGCCGCGAAGCTGTCATTGCCGACGCCGGGATGCGCGATCAGCGCGTCCGGGTCTTTCTGGAACCCGGCGGCAACCGCGACGAAGGGGATATGTTCCTGCGCGAAATTCAGAGCCAGGAAGCTGTTGGAGGTGATGTCGAACGTCAGGCGCCCGCCGATCAGGCGCTGCGCGTTGTTCACCTGCGGCCCGCCGGGCACGATGGTTACGTCCAGCCCGTATTTCTTATAAATGCCGTCGGCGAGGGCCTCGTAATAGCCGCCATATTCGGGCTCAGCGATCCAATCGAGACCGAAGGTGATCTTGTCCGCAGCCTGGGCGGCCGGCGTGGTGCCGAAAAAGGCAAACAGTAAGGCAGCGAAGAGGGCCTGACGGGCCATGCGGACATCCTTCAAGGGTTGAGCAAATGAGAGGTCTTGAGCAAAGTGCGCACGCGTTCCCGAGGGTCAGGGTAAGCGTGCACGGGGTTAGGGATTAGCATGGGTGAGGCGCGGATCAAGGCGGGGGTATGGGTTTCCGCGGCGCTGCGGCTGGGGGCGGCAGGCGGCAAGCCGGGCCTGGTGGTGCGCAAAGGCGACGCGGATGCCGGCGGCGTGCTGGTGATCCTGCACGGGCGCAGCGGCAATGTCGTGCTCTCGCAGTTCCGCGACGCGCAGGGGGAACTGGCCTGGATGCGCGGCACCGGGCCGGAGCCGGTGAGCGACGCCGCCACCGATACCTATGTGAAGAAACAGGTTTCCTACGATTCCGACCTGTGGGTGATCGAGTTCGACGCGGCGGATTATTTGCCGCCCTTTGAGGGGAAAATTGTTTAGTTAGGTAAAGTAAGGAAGTGGCCGCTTTTTGGAAAAAGCGGCGCAAAAACTTTCTTTAAATTGGGCCGGTGGCGCTGAACCTGCACGGGCCCTTAATTCTGGGGTCCGGGGCCTCCCGGCCCCGGCGGGGTTCCAAGGGGCGGAGCCCCTTGGCCTTTCCGCAAAACCCTGTTCATCGCCTCAGCCAAAGCCGGGTTCTCAGCCGCGGCCCCAACCGCCACGCCTTCCTGGTCGGCGCGGGATTTGTTCTGGCTGAGCTTGGCCTTGCCCTCGAGTTTCGTGATGTGCAGCACCACGCCGACAATGCCCTTCAGCATCGCCGCCAGGTAATCCGGCGGCGCATCGCTCACCGCCCAGGGTTTTTCGCGGCCGGCCTCGAAACGGTCTGTCAGGGACGTGACGATGCCGCGCAGGGCCACCGGATCCTCGATGATTTCCAGCCGGCCTGTGGCGTGCACGGCGGTATAGTTCCAGGTGGGCACCACTTTGCCGGTGGCGGCCTTGGTGGGGTACCAGGAGGGGCTGACATAGCCGTCCATGGCGGTGAAAATCGCCAGCGAATCAGCGTCTGGCGTGAAGGTTCGCCAATGCGGGTTGGCGCGGGCGAAATGGCCGATGAGGCGGTCCGGCTCCTGGAAGCTCAGCGGCAGGTGGGTGGCGATCAGCCCCTCCGCCGTCGGCGAGACCAGAATGGGCAGCGAGGCGGCACGCATGATGGCGCGCAGTTCCGCCGGGTCGTTCTCGGCAAAGGCAGGCGGAATATACATTCTTTATGACGTTCCTTCTTTATGATGTTTCTTTTGACGTGATCTCAAGCTGGCAGGCTAGCCTCGAAGTTCAGGATCGTGTCCGCGACCTTGCGCCAGTGCGGCTCCAGCATCAGCATGTGTGACATGCTACCAAACATCACGGGCCGCGTGCGATAGGCGCGCCCGGTGAGGGCCACCGCTTGCGGCGGCACCAGCCGGTCTTGCCCGGCGCCGATCACCTGGATCGGCGTGCCGATGGTCTCCGGGCGCGCGATGCGGCGGGTGAGCATCGAGGCGGCGACACGGGTACTTTCCGGCTGCACGTTGGCCAGATAGGCATCCATCGACTTATCTTCCGGCCCGCGTGAGAACATTTTTTCTCGCAGTAGGTCCCTGTTGGAGTCTCGCTTCTGGCGCTCCTGACGGAACAGAGGCAGCGGGTGGGCGAGCAGGGATTTGACGAACAGCCCATACATCGGGCGGGGCGGCGCGCTGGCCAGCAAAACGGCGCCCCGCAGGGAGGCCTGGGTCAGATAGGTCTGCAGCACGAAGCCGCCCATCGAGTGGCCCACCACCACAGGGCGTTCGACGGTCGCCACGACGTCGCGCAGATCCTCCACGTAATCATCGATGGAAAAACCGTTGAGCTGCGCGCGCCCCTCGCTGCCGCCATGGCCGCGCAGGCTGAAGGCGACCGCATCGAACCCGTGTGCCGCGAAATAAGGGAGGAAAAACGGCTTGTAGTACCAATTCCAGCACCAGGCGCCGTGGAGGAACACGAAGGTTCCCCGCCGCGCGCCCAGCGCCGGGGCTGTATCGATTTCCAGCTTAACGCGGTTCTCCAGCGTCACCCGGTTTGCATATGGCGCAAATAGCGCTCGAACAAGGCAATTGTGACCGGTCCAGGCGCCCCATTGGCGACCGACGCGCCGTCAAGCCGGATGATCGGCTTGACGAAAGAGGTGGCGCTGGTGACGAAGATTTCCCTGGCGCGCTTGAGCTCGGCCAGGGTGAAGGCTGTTTCCGCCACCGCAATGCCGGCGGTATGCAGCTCCGCGAACAGGGCGGCGCGGGTGCAGCCGGGCAGAATCTCGCGGCCGAGCTGGCGGGTTCGCAACGTGCCGTTCTCATCGACCATCCATACCGAGGAGGACGCGCCTTCGGTGATGGTCTGCGCCGCATCGTAGAGAATGGCCTCATAGGCGCCGGCATGGCGGGCCATCTGCTTGGCCAGAACGTTCGCCAGCAAGTTGGTGGATTTGACGTCGCAGCGCGCCCAGCGCTGGTCCGGCAAAGTGATCGCGCTGCCCGCCCAGCTGGCGGCGTCGCGCGGCAAAGCAGGGCCGTGCCGCGCGGTAATGATCAGGCTGGGGCGGACCGGCGTGGCGGGAAACGCATGGTTGCGCCGTGCCACGCCGCGGCTGATCTGGATATAGACAAGCCCGGTGCTGACCCGGTTGCGCCGCAGCACCTCGCGGATCACCACCTCGAGCGCGTTCAGGGACAGCGGCGGCAGGATCGCGATTTCACGCAGGCTGCGCTGCAACCGCGCCATATGCAGCGGGGCGTCGATCAGCCGCCCGTCCTGCACATACACGACTTCATAGATGCCGTCGCCGAACTGAAAGCCACGATCCTCGACATTCACCGAGGCCTGCTTCAGGGCGAGATAGCGACCATTTACATAGGCCACCGCTCCCATGTTTTCGCTCCTAGCGGTTCAGATTGGCCATGGCGGCCGCGGGGTAGCGCGTACCGGCCACCGCCTCCGGCGTGAACGTCTTGTTCAGCGTCGCCAGCTCTGCCGCCGTCAGCGTGACGTCCAGCGCGCCAAGATTCTGCTCAAGATAGGTGCGGCGCTTGGTGCCGGGGATCGGTGCCACATCCGCGCCCTGCGCCAGCACCCAGGCCAGCGCCACCTGCGCGGCGGTGATCTTGCGCGCCGCGGCGATGTCCTCGACCGTCTTCACCAAAGCGAAATTCTTCGGCAAATTCTCGTCCGAAAAGCGCGGGCCGTTCTTGCGGAAATCGTCGGCCGGAATGTCGGCGGCGGATTTCAAGGCGCCGGTCAGGAAGCCGCGCCCAAGGGGGGAATAGGGCACCAGGCCGATGCCGAGTTCACGCAGCGTGGGCAGGATGTCTTGTTCGATGTCGCGGGTCCAGAGCGAGTATTCGGTCTGCAGCGCGGTGATCGGGAACACTTTGTGCGCGCGGCGAATGGTGGCGGCGGAGGCTTCCGAAAGGCCAAGATGCCGCACCTTGCCTTGGCGCACCAGGTCCGCCATCGCGCCCACCGTGTCCTCTATGGGCACGTTTGGGTCGACGCGGTGCTGGTAATAGAGGTCGATGACCTCGATATTCAGCCGTTTCAGCGAGGCTTCCGCCGTCGCCTTCACGTATTCCGGCTTGCCGTTGATGCCGAGGAACCCGCCTTCCGCTGAGCGCATGTTGCCGAACTTGGTGGCAATGATCAGCCCGTCGCGCCGGCCTTTGATCGCGCTGCCAAGCAGTTCCTCGTTCTTGCCGACGCCGTACATGTCGGCGGTGTCAAAAAAATCCACGCCCTTGTCGATCGCCAGCTGAATGGTGGCGACGGATTCCGCATCATCACGGCCGGCATAGAATTCCGACATGCCCATGCAGCCAAGGCCGAGCGCGGAGACACTCAAGCTTTCGCCGGCGGCGTTCCTGCCGAGTTTACGCTGTTGCATCATCCAATATCCTTTCGTGACGGGCTAAGCATATGATCAAATCAGGCAAGACAAGGGAAAGGCTTCTTTTTGTGAACAAAAAGAAGCAAAAAAACTTTGTTCATTTGGGCCCGTGTTGTTTCAGTGCTTCAGGCCCATAGTAGAAAAAGTTTTTGCGCCGCTTTTTTCAAAAAGCGGCCGCTTTCCCTAGGCGGCCACGCGCGCGACCGCCTGGGCCTGAGCGAATTGCTCGGGTGTTAGATAGGCGGCGAGAACTTCCTCGGGAGACCCGTCGAGCTTAATTTGTCCGCCGTCCATCCAGATCACGCGGTTGCACCAGCGCATGATGATCTCCGCGCTGTGCGAGGACAGAACCAGGATGTCCGCGCCCTGGACGATGCCTTCCAGCCGGTGCCGCGCCTTGTCCAGGAATGAGGCGTCGCCAGCCAGGATCCATTCATCCATCAGCAGGATCTGCGGCCGGATGGCGGTGGCGAGCGCGAAGCCGAGGCGGATGACCATGCCGGAACTGTAGGTGCGCACCGGAAGCTCCAGGAACTGGTCCAGTTCGGCAAAATTGGCGACATCCTCTTCCAGGCGCTGGATCTGCGCCTTGCTCAAACCGCTATAGAGGCCGCGCAGGCGGATATTCTCGCGCCCGGTCAGTTCCGCGTTCATGCCCTGGTTGGGGTCGAGCAAAGCCGTGATCGCGCCGTCAATCTCGATATGGCCTTCGACCGGTTCATAGATGCCGGCCATGGTGCGCAGCAGGGTGGTCTTGCCGGCGCCGTTGGAGCCGACGAAACCGAGCCGGTCGCCGCTTTTCAGCGAGAACGAGACATGGCGCAGCGCCTGCACCACCAGGCGGTGCTTCTGATCCTCGCCGAGCCGCCCGGAGGCGGCGGCAAACACAGTCTTTTTCAGGCTGCGGCTTTCGCCGTGATAGAGCGGAAAGGAGACCGAGACATTGTCGAATTGCAGGCTGGCCATGACTCAGACCCAGTATGTGATGCGCGCGCGGGCGCGGGTAAAGACAAAGGCGCTCAGCACCACCAGCAGTGCCGAATAGCCCAGCGCCACCCCCCAGGCCGCGGGTTCCAGCGGCAAGCCAAGCAGCGGCCCGCGCAGGATCTGCAGCAGGGCGTAGAACGGATTCCACTCCACCAGCAACCGGCCGATATGGCGGTGCATGATCATGGTCGGACTCCAGAGGACCGGCGTCACATAAAAGGCGATCTGCACGATGCTGGCGATGATGGGCGGGATGTCGCGGAAGCGGGCGCCGAACACGCCGAGCAGCAGGCACACGGCCATGCCGTCGACCAGCCAGAGCAGCAGCGCCGGGATGACGCTGATCACGGCGCTGCTCGGCACGACGCGGAAAATCGCGAACACCACGACAATGACGGCCAGATTATGCGCCAGCACGAACAGGTTGCGCACCACCACCCGCGCCGCATGCAGCGAGAATGGCATACGCTGCGCGCGGATCATGCCTTCCACGGCGGTGAAAGAGGTGCCGCCTTCGGCTGTCAGCGTGCTCAGAAATGTCCAAAAGACCAGGGAGATCGACAAATAAGGCAAGTATTGCGCGATATCCTGGTGGAACAGCCCGGCGTAAAGGACGCCGATGGCGCCGATCATCACCGCGGTCGAGAGCGTGAGCCAGAATGGACCGAGCAGCGAGCCGCGATAACGCAGCTTGATGTCCATGAAGCTGAGCGTAAGCACCAGCCGCCAGAGGCGCATGGTCTCGCGCAAGTCCGCCCCGGCGAGCGCGAGGCGCCGTCCCCAACTTTGCGCGGCGGAGATCGACATCCTTCGTCCCGTGGGTTGCATCAGATGCGGAACCTCCGTTCCGGTTTTGCCTTGTCCCGGCGCGATCATATTCATAGAGCGGCGATAGCGGAATGGGCAGGAAGCAGCAACCGCGATGTCGCCTTATGAAGCCTCTTATTGAGGCCGCACCACCGTCGTCCCGCCCTCGACGATAAACACATGCTCGCCGGGAACGAAGCCCGGCTGCCCGGGGCCGGCCGGCTGCACGATGGAAACCACCGAATCATTCTGCTGACGAATTACCAGCTCCACCGCTTGCTGGTCCGCCGGGGCGGGGACATTCAACGTGGCGAGAATTTTTTGCGCCGCGGCGTCGTCGCCATCGAAGGTTGCGGGCCGCACCGATACCACGGTCCCAAGATGCAGCTGGCCCGCACGCGCGCTTGGTTGAGCGCCTGGCGGCATGCTCCCGGCGCAGGCATTCAGCAGCGGCATCAGCCCCAGGCAAGCCAGCCACCGGCAGGCCGCGTGCGGAACGAATTTCAGCCAGTTCATGTTTCCCATTCTCAGGGTCTTATCATCGCCATTCGGGGGCGGATAGGAGCCTTTCCAGGCAGGTTTTTCTTGCTGCGAGTTATGTTCTCGTTTAGGGGGTTAGGGCACCTTATTTAAGCCAACATTGAGCTAAAGCCCGCAAGACCTTACCATACAACGGCGTTCCAGTTGGAGGCTTCCCCTTGACGACGACATCAAGCGGCCTCGCGGCCTTTGGCCGCAAGGCCGTGCACCGATCGGCGGCTTTGCCGGTGCCGACCGATCTTTCGCGCGTGATGCGTCTTTCCGCCGGCTGCGCCGGTTTGGCGTTGTTGGCGGCCTGTTCGGCCGGCGGCGGGGCCTCAGGCCCCTCCACGCATTACTATGAGGCGCACGCCACGCCCCAAAGCTACGAGCCGCCGGGACCGCCCGACGATCCGTGGGGGCCTTATATCCGTACGGCCTCGCAGCGCTTTAATGTGCCGACCTCCTGGATCCGCAATGTGATGCGCGTGGAATCCGGCGGGCATGAATATATGGGCGGCCACCTCACGGTATCTGCCGCCGGCGCGATGGGGCTGATGCAGCTTGAGCCGGAAACGTATCGTGAGATGGCGGCCCAGTACGGGCTCGGTCCCGACCCGTTCAACCCGTACGACAATATCATGGCCGGCACCGCCTACATCCATGAAATGTATTCGATCTTTGGCTCGCCGGGCTTCCTGGCCGCGTATAATGCCGGGCCCGGGCGGCTGCAGGAATATGTCAACGACCATGTGCCGCTGCCGCAGGAGACGCAGGCCTACCTGGCCATGATCGCGCCGCACATTGCGGGCGATTATCCGGGCGGAAACAGTGCCGATGAGGAAATGGCGATGAACACCTCGCCGGCGACCGGCGTGGGCATTTCGTCAAGCGCGCTACCCTCCGCTCCTGTCCCGGTGGCGAGTGTGTCTCCGGCCCCGGTGCCAAGCCTAGTTCCTCCCGCCCCGGTGGCGGCAAGCGCGCCGTCCCCCGTGCCGCCGCCAAGCGTGCCGTCCCCGGAACAGGTGGCCGCGCTGGTCGCCGGCGGGTCGGCGACCGCGCTTTATGCGCCGTCGCCCGGCGCTCCCCGAGCGCGTATTCCGGCCCCGCCCGCGCCGCCGCGTTATTTTGCGCCGGTCGCGCCCGCCATGGCCGGCACGCGGCCGGTGTATCGCCCCCATGCGGTCGTGGCGTCTGAGGCTGTGCCGGTGGGTCCCGGCGGCTGGGCGATTCAGGTCGGGGCCTATAACAATCCCGGCGATGCCAAGGCCGCCCTTGGCATCGCCGAACTCAGCGCCGACCAGATGCTGGGCAAGGGCCGGCCTTTCGTCATGTCGGTGCTCGTGCACGGCCACACTTATTACCGGGCGCGGTTCGGTGGTCTGGCGCACGAAACGGCGGAGAGCGCCTGCGGCCGGCTCTCTTCCGGCCCGACCGGTTGCGAGGTGATCTCGCCCGATGAGCGGGGGTAAGGAAGTGGCCGCTTTTTGAAAAAAGCGGCGCAAAAACTTCTTCGACTTTAGGCCGGTGGCGCTGAAACCAGCACGGCCCAGAGTAGGGTCTGTTGGGATTTAAAGGATTCCCCTGGTCTGGGTAGTTGTGATTCACGCTGTTTATGGATCGCCTTATTCTGACCGATGCTCAATGGGCACAGATTGAACCGCTTTGCCAAGGGAAGCGCCGCGACCCTGGGCGG
>DATJHR010000120.1:0-2222 GCA_035493735.1 Acidocella sp. | reverse complement strand
ACCGAATTGTATCGCTGTTCCGGACTTAAGTGCCGGGGCCATTGGGTAATGTCCGCTTTTGGCACTTAGCGGACTTTTCAACGACACCTTCGAACGGCTGGCGCCAGTCGTATCAGCACAGCTGACCTATTGATCTGCATCACTACGGTATAAAGATTGCGGTGATCTTATTTATTTGTCGTGGCTTTGACCGATGCACGCGAGGTCGCCCGACAAATAGGTTGGAGCATGCCATGGTCTCTTTGGAGGATTGCATCGCCTTTTGTGGACTGGACGAAAACGAAGTCGCTGCCATCAGCGAGCACGAGCACATTCCGGAAATCGCGGCCACCGCGTTGGCAGACTATCTGCTGAAACAGCCCCATGGCGGGGAAACCATCCGAACCATGATCATCGATGACATTCACGGGGCACTCGATGCCGGCCGTGTGAAGCACGCGCAGGAACTATTCATGGCGCTGCGTCATTTCCTCGACCAGCATCCTGAAGCGCGCGCCGGCGTGGAGTCATAATGGCGCAGCAAACCGTGCGACAAGGTGCTGAGCGGCCTTGCTATCCTGCTTGTATGCGGCGCACTTTTCATCGGCGCTGCGATCGCCATCGCCATACACGCGTCGCTATAGCCTAGGTCAAAGCGGACTATGCCGGCGTGATTTTGGCCCGGCTCGAGCAGGCGCATCTGCCTCCCACAGCCAGCGCGCAAGCACAATCGCGCAAAGCATTCCGGCAAACTGGGCCGACACGAATGGGGCAATCCCGGCAGGCGCGATGCCCGCAAAGGTGTCCGAGAGCGAACGCGCAATCGTCACTGCCGGATTAGCAAATGACGTCGAGGCCGTGAACCAGTACGCCGAGGTGATGTAGAGGCCCACGGCGTAGGGAACGGCGGCAGGGGCGCGGGCAAGGCAGCCGAAAATCGTGAGGAGCAAGCCGAACGTGGCGACGGCTTCCGCGAGCCACTGACCTGACCCCGAGCGGACGGTGGTCGAGATTTGCCATACCGGCAGCTCAAACATGGCGTGCGCAACCCAGGCGCCTGCGATGGCCGCGGCAATCTGGACGGACACGTAGAGGCTGGCCATGCGCCAGGCAAGCTCGCCGCGAAGTGCGAATGCGACGCTGACCGCGGGATTGAAATGGGCGCCCGACACGCCGCCGAATATCAGAATGATCACCGGGAGGATTGCACCGGTCGCAAGCGTGTTGCAAAGCAGTGCCAGCGCAACGTTCCCGCCGGCCAGACGCTGCGCCATGATGCCTGAGCCGACAACGGCCGCGAGAAGAAAGGCGGTGCCGGTGAATTCGGCCGCGGCTTTTTGCGTAGCCGAGGCCATCAGCCGGGTTCTTTCACCGGGACGGTTGCGCGCTCCAGGCGCCCGATGTCTTTGAGTTTGGCCTGCAAACTCATCCGGTCGAGAGAGCGGAGGGGAAGCGCGGCGAAAACGCCGATCCGCTGCAACAGCATCCGGTAGGCGTCCTTGAATGCGAGCGAAATCTCCGCGGTCGATCCGGTGGCGGCCGCAGGATCGGGAATCCCCCAGTGCGCGGTCATCGGTTGTCCGGGCCAGAGCGGACAGGCTTCTCCGGCGGCGTTGTCGCAGACGGTAAAGACGAAATCGAGCGCGGGCGCGCCTGGTTTGGCGAACTCGTTCCACGACTTGGAGCGAAAGCCGCTCGTGTCGTACCCGAGGCTCTGCAGCAGCTTTCTTGCTTCGGGATGCACTTGGCCTTTCGGCTGGCTGCCCGCGCTGAAGGCCTGGAATTTTCCCAAGCCGACTTTGTTGAGGATCGCTTCGGCCAGGATCGACCGGGCCGAATTTCCGGTGCAGAGGAAGAGGACATTGAACGGTTTATCGGCCACGGCGTCCCTCATGATGATGCAAGGGTCCGTCGCCTGATTTTGCCGGTGATCGGCCTGCAAAGCTCGGGACGGCCCTGACAGCATTGATCGGTCAAATACGAAATCAGCTGGTTCATTGTCTCGAATTGGGCCGCATACATCATCGAACGGCCTTCGCGCCGGACCGTGACCAGGCCGGCATCGCGCAGCCGGTCCAGATGAAAAGTCAGGGCGTTCGGTGTCAGCCGCAGGCTGGCTGCCAGATGCCCTGCGGGCATTCCTTGCGGGCCTGCCTCGACCAGCAGGCGGAAGGCATCCAGCCGGCTGTCCTGTGCCAGCGCGGCCAGAATCGAGACGGCGCCCCGCTTTTTCATGGTTCAAT